>CAZPUZ010000028.1:0-6942 GCA_964589875.1 uncultured archaeon | reverse complement strand
ACCAAGAAGTGCCCGGAGTGCGGCTCGGTTAATGTGACGCTGTGGCTCGGGGGAAGGCTTGGAATCATATACGAATGCAAGGAATGCGGTTACAGGGGACCGCTGGTAGTTGACGAGGATGTTGAGAACTGAAATTCTTTTAAATATATTTAACAAAACCCGTCATAATATTCAAGACATCAGCTCACCGCGTGCGGCCATACCGCGCAAGATAGCGTTGCCTGGATTGGTGGAACATTGTCCTTAGCAAAAATCTACATGGGGATTCTTGAAAGGCTGCCTGGCGTAGCCGGGCCAGTAGGCAGGCTCACATTTAAGGACAAGATAAAATGGACCGGGCTGATACTCATCATCTACTTCGTCATGACGCAGATACAGGTATACGGCATATCAGGGGCCGCTGCGGAACAATTCCAGCTTTTTGAGACTCTGCTGGGGGCAAGCATGGGTTCCATAATGACCCTTGGCATCGGGCCCATAGTCACTGCATCCATCATACTCCAGCTGCTAGTAGGTTCAAAGCTGATACCATGGGACATGTCCACCCCGGAAGGCAAGTCGCTGTTCCAGGGTACCCAGAAGCTGGCAGCCATTGTCCTATCCATAGTGGAGGCCGCCATATACGTCCTCATGGGAGCTGTTCCTGCAGCCTCGCCGGAGCTTGTCGGCATAGTTATTGCACAAATCGCCCTTGGAGGCATCATAGTCATTTTCATGGACGAGACCATCTCCAAATGGGGCTTCGGCTCAGGGGTCGGGCTCTTCATAGTCGCGGGCGTCTCAAAGCAGATCGTCATAGGGACCATAAACCCGCTGACGTCCGCGGAAGGGGTACCTTACGGCAGCATCCCGCAGGCCATATTTTATGTGGGACAGAACCTGCCCGCCAATGCTTTCATATCCCTTATGCCTGTCATCGCAACGGCGCTGGTGTTCCTGCTCGTGGTATATGCTCAGTCAATCAAGGTTGAGATACCTCTCGCCTTCGGTTCTATCAGGGGGTTCGGCAGGAGATGGCCCCTGAAGTTCTTCTACACGTCCAACATACCGGTCATCCTCGCAGCGGCCCTGCTCGCCAACTTCCAGCTCATGGCCCGCATCTCATCTCCTTCCTTCCTCGGGACATTCTCGTCCGACGGCCAGGTGACGGGAGGACTGGTCTATTTCCTGACCACACCCAACAACATAATGATACAGCAGGTCATGATATTCATGGGAATATTCGCCCTTATCGGGGCTGTACTCGCATATTACACCAACAAGCAGGGGTGGAAGCTCGCCCTGGGTTCCGGCGTCCTCGGGGCGGTGGTGTGGTACCTTTCAGTAGCATCTCTCGGCATGGGCTCGGCCGCGGCCATACCGCTCACAGACATAGCCAGGTTATTCCTCTACAGCACCTTCCTCATAGTGGGCTCAACCATATTCGCGATATTCTGGATGTCAACGTCTGGCATGGATTCAAGGAGCGTCGCGGAGCAGATACAGTCAACGGGGATGCAGATACCTGGATACAGGAGAGACGTAAGGATAATTGAGAGAGTACTGAGTCGTTATATACCCTACCTGGCTGTCATGGGAGGCGCTGCCGTGGGAGCGCTCGCGGCGTTCGCCGACTTCACGGGGGCACTGGGTTCCGGAACGGGCATTTTATTAGCCACCATGATAATATATCAGTTGTACGAGGAGCTGGCGATGCAGCATATGGAGGACATGCACCCGGCCCTCAGGAAGCTGATGGAGTGATGTTGCATGGCGAGGATAGTTTTCGTGACCGGTTTCATTGAGACCGGAAGGGACACCATAATTGACATGGTGCTGAAAGGCTCATCCAAGAAGCTTGTCGGGCTTAAGCATGTCAGATTTGAAGACATGGGAGTGAGCGGGTTGAAGTCAGCCATACCGGGGAATATAAGGAAGTCCAGAGACCAGTTTTACAGCAAGGTGGAGAGGGCGGCGTCCGACGCCATGAAATCCGGCATGAGCGTCGTCGTTGAGGGTCCGCTAACCGCAAAAACAGAAAACGGCTACCTGCCTATTGTACCCAGAGATTTTTTTGATTCCTTTGCTCCTGAAATAATCATACTGTTTGAGATGCCCGACGGGAAGGACGTTGACTCGCTGCACCAGCAGATCAACAGGGCCTACGCAGGCACTTACGCCTCCCTCGCCGGTTGCCCTCTGAAGATAATAACGGTTAAAAAGAACGGCGTCAAATATGCCCTCAGGGACTGCACTGTGGTAATGGAGAACGTCCTGGGCAGGTGAATACATGAACGGGGTAATTGAGGTTTTGATTTACACGCTAGGCATGTCAGTCGTGATGGCGGTGATATACAGACTGCTTACCAACCCGGAGGACATGCGCAAGCTGAAGGCGGAGATGAAGGAACTCAATGACAGGATAAAGAAGGCCCAGAAATCCAACAATACCGAGGAGGTCAGCAGGCTGACAAGCGAGCTTCTCAAAGGGAGTTCCAAACAGTTTCATTACAGCATGAAACCCATGATGGTCTCTACCATAATATTCTTTGTGTTCCTGTATGTTGTGCTCGCGCAGTTTGAGGAGCTGGTCGTGATGTTACCATTCTCGCTGCCTTTCCTAGGTTCGCAGATAAGCGCATTCTACTGGTACATAATAATAATCCTCCCCTCCAGCTTCCTCTTTAGAAAGCTGCTGGGCGTGGAATGAGGCATATATTTAAATTCTGATACAATTCATAATAGTTAACCGGAGGTAGCTCAGAGCTTTCTTGGGTCTTCCTTAAGAAAGCGGGGAATGGCCAGAGCACTCGGCTGTAGACCGAGGTGTCGGGAGTTCGAATGCAGCGCTGAATCATATCCATTCAGCGAAGCAGAATGTCTCCCTCTCCGGATTTTGTATTGCAGTGAGTAGCAGAGGTCACATATTCAGCATCTTTGAGTATATCCTGAAGTTCTTGCCTTTTGGTGTGCGGAAGCGCGCATATGCCCTGGGCATCTTGAGCCTGGCCTCAAGCAGCGTTTTTATGTCATATGCAATAATCCTAGTTTCCTTGGGTTTCATGTCACCCAGCTTCCATATCAACTCGGTTCCGGCTTCAGAGACCTTCTTGACCGGCACAAGCCCGGACCCCTTGCTTGCCACCTTTCCCAGTGGGGATACCCAGTCCCTCACTACAACGTCCTTTAGATTGTGAAGGAACGGGTTCCTTATCTCCAGGACAACAGAATGCGACGTCGCGCCTTTTCTCACGGAGCGCTTCGTTATGGTCGGTTTTGTAGCCCGTATGAAAGAGAAGCCGAATATTACCGCTACTATCAGCACGCCCGCCATTATCTGCACGTAAGTGGGCCAGTATTCTATTCTGTAGACTATCTGGGCGGTCTCGCCCGGCCTGAGTTTGCCGATGATATAGTTGCACTCGCTACCAAGTAAGCTGTCATCACAATGGCTGGGCTGGGTTATGAATCCCGTGATGGAGTCGGGAGGGAGGTTCTCTTTGAAAACGTAATTGTCCTCGTCCACATTGCCGTTGTTAGTGAGGGTGATGTATACCGTACCGAACATGGCATTGGCGACCAGCTCTTTTGACATTTCAACGTTATGCTGAGGGTCAACAACGACATGAGCGCTGCCTTCTATTGTGCCGTTGATTGTATATTCAATGGCATATTCCCCGGCAAGCAGCTTCTCCGGCAGCGTCAGGCTGGCGGGAACGCCTACCTTGCCCGTGACATTTAACTTCCGGAAGAATTCATCTATGACAACGCCAGAGGTATCATACAGGCTCATATCCAGTGTTATGGTATTCTGTCTCAGAGTCTCAAGCGTCAGATTTGCCTGAATAGCGTCGCCTTCCCTCCAGAAAGACACCGAATGGAGTACAAGCGGAGGTGGGATGTCAATAGTTATGGGTTCTCTCTCGACATAATTCGTATTCCTTGTTGAGGACAGAGTAATGTTGAAGTCAAATGTCCCCCTGTATTCAACAGGGAAGAATGTTATATTGACCTCCTTGGTGGTGTTCGGCGGGACTACAAGCAGTATCACGGGTGATGTTGCCCAGTGTATATGGGGCCCTCCAATGGCCACTTTCAGGTTATCGCGGTAAAACTGGTTGTTAGCGACCCTGAGTGTGAAGACGGCAGGCATCTCAAGGTCAGTCCTGATGGTATCCGGAAAGACTTCAGCTTCAAGCGGTATGGCGGCCGCAGAAGGCAAAAGAGCTGCCAGGATCAAAACCGCAAGCAGAAAGCAAAATCGTTTCATAGATTGTAATTGAATACTTGATTTAAATTTCTTAACAAGCACTTCCTGGACGCCTCAAACTTAAATAACATCCGCCGGAAATATCATCATGTCAGAGGAATATGTAATACTCGTTGACGAAGAGGACAATGAGAAAGGAAGGGAAGAGAAGATAAGCGCGCATGAGAATGGGGGACGGCTTCACAGGGCGTTCTCAGTCTTCATATTCAATGACAATGGCGAGATGCTGCTGCAAAAGAGGGCCGGAAGCAAGTATCATTTCGGCAGCCTGTGGACCAATGCATGCTGCAGCCACCCCAGGCCGGGAGAAACCATAATTGAGGCCGCACACAGGAAGCTGAAGCAGGAGATGGGTTTTGACACAGAACTAAAGGAGATATTCACATTTACTTACAAGGCATCCTTTGACAACGGGCTGACAGAGCATGAGCTTGACCATGTGGTCGTGGGCACGTTCAGCAAAGACCCTCGACCGAACCCTGAAGAGGCGGAAGATTACAGATGGGCTGACACAGCCTGGCTGGAGGATGACGTAAAGGAGAACCCCGGCAGCTACACGCCATGGTTCAGGATAGCGCTCGGGAAGGTGCTGGACTGGAAGAGAAGCCAGTAGCTCAGGGCATCTCAAAACGGTATCTTTTGGGCATCCATTTCCCTTCCTCTGCATGATATGAGCATTTCCTGCAGGAAAGGCCGCTGACTATCTTTTTGCCGAAGAGGTTCCTTGAGTGCCTCTTCTTCAGGAAGTGGCCGCAGACAGGGCATTTTTTGGGCATGGGTCCCCTCCTTGTCTCGGTTAGTATCATGATTCCTGCATCAAGCGCGATGAGCCTGGCGCGCTTTCCTGTTATGCTGTATTTCCTGTCCCCCTTTTTGAGGCCATTGCTTATCAGACCAACAAGCTCCTTCTGGGATAATGCCTTCCTTTTCTGCAGGCTCTCCTTCACGACGAACTTGACTATCTCTTTTTTGGGTATCTTGAGGGCTGCTTTTGGCTGGGGCATATTAATAATGAATTTAATAAAATATACATATGTTCAGGCTCATTCTAGTGGTTTTCCTCGCACTCTCTTTCATGGCAGCCGCATCCAGCCCCGCAGCCGCTTTTAACTGCATGCCCGGCAGCACCAAGCCATGCGGGAGTAATGTCGGCGCATGCAGGGAAGGGACGAGGACTTGCGTTGACGGGGAATGGGGGGAGTGCCTGGGCGGCTCCGACGTCCAGGACGAGGTTTGCAATAACGGCATCGACGACGACTGTGATGGTCTGGTTGACGAGTGCGTGGGTTCAGTATATCCGCTCCTCATAGTAGCGGGATTCTTCCTTCTATTCCTGATGGCGCTGATAAAGAAGATGGGTTTCTAATCCGCTGGCGGCTTTGCGGGGCATCAATTTCCGTAGAGTCTCTTTCCTACTTTCTCGAGCATCTCCATGCCCTTCACCTCGCGGTTGAACATGGGATTCTCCATTATCTGGAAGCTGCCGAACTTCTGCTTGATTGTGTCCAGCCTTTGCTGCTGTAGCTTTCTCTTCTCGGTGCAGAAATCGCAGCCGGGGTTCTCGGGTATGAGCTGGTTGACTATCACTGAATGTACAGGGATGCCATACTCGCCAAGCACCTTTATGTTCCTCTCAGACTCAAATATGCTCATCTCATCTGGAAGCACGACAAGATTGTAGCGCGTCCTGTTCTTGTCAGCAAGAACTTTCTTGGCTGCTGATATCTTCTCTTTTATCTGTTCAAGCTGCTCTGTTCCCACTCCGTCTTCATCACATTTCCCTTCCCCGAAGGGCACGATCTTCTTGAACGTGCTTATCAGGCCGGAGAACTTCATCCTGATGTTGATAAGCTTGCCTACCCACGAATCCAGAACGTCCGGAAGCGACAGGAATCTCAGGGTATGCCCCGTGGGCGCAGTATCAAAGACTATGACGTCATATTCCTCCGAGTTCATGAAGTTCAGGAACTTGTCAAAGGAGGCCATCTCGTCTATTCCGGGTGTCATACTGGTGATGTCAAACGTGTCCTCAAGCCCCAGACCCTTCAGCATGTCAATCTTCTCTATCTGCGGCGCGAGCTTCTCTTTGTATTCCTGGAGGGCTGCCTTGGGGTCTATCTCAAGGCCGTAAAGGTTCTTGCCAATCTTTGTCACCTCGCCCCCAATCGGGGTCTCGAAGGAATCGGCCAGCGAATGCGCAGGATCTGTTGAGATTATCAGGGTCTTCCTGCCTTTGCGGGAGAACCAGAGCGCAGTGGAGGCTGCCATTGACGTCTTTCCAACCCCACCCTTCCCGCCGAAGAAGTAGAAGCTTGTCTTCCTGTCCCTGCCAAGAGCGTCTCTCAGACCCATAACCTTTATTTGGGATACTATTTAAATAATATCGGCGAGGCAATGGTCTTCGTAATGTTTGTCTTCCTGGCTATAGCTTTCATATTCACCATGCTGGTAGGCAGGATAATAGAGAAGGCAAAGGTCCCATGGATATTTGCCGCTATCATTTTCGGTTTGATTCTTGCGGTGTTCAATCCTTTTGATAGCGTCACTTCCACAGAGACATTTTCGTTCCTCGCGAACCTCGGCATGTATTTTCTTCTGTTCATAATAGGTTTTGAGATTGATATGAAGACCTTCAAGAAGAAGGGCAGTTTCATAATAAAGTCCACATTGTTCATAATCATGCTCGAGGCTGT
>CAZPUZ010000027.1:0-6967 GCA_964589875.1 uncultured archaeon | reverse complement strand
GCCTTGGACTTTTCAATAAGAAGCAGATGGAAACGATAAAGCTTGATAACTATACTCATTTTGTCCTGGATAAGCTTAAACTGTGATATTCAGAACTCCAGGTCTATCTTGAGCTCGGTCAGGCTCAGCAGGTGGATGCCTATCTTTTTGAGGTGGTGCAGAATCTCAACCTCGGCATCGTTGAATTTCCTGCGGCACTCCTTTTCGCACTGCGTGGCCTCTGTGTCCTTGTCATATATCATCATGGTGTTCTTCCTGTCGTACTTGTAGAACAGCTTGTAGAATCTCTGCATCTGTTCGGTCTGCATTCTAAACATCTTCCTTATCACCTGCGTATAGTTCCCTTTATCCTCAAGGATATGGACGGCCACCTTCTTGAACTCATCACCCAGAAGCTCCAATGTGAAGATGACAGAATGCATTATGCATGTCTTGCGGACGGACTGGTAGCCTTTCTTGTTCAGGACCCGGAAGCAGAAATCCTCAAACCGGTCAAGGTTGGTGTCAACTATGTGTATTGACTTGAGGCTGTCCGTATTGCCTGAGAGGCCGTCCTTGATGCTCTCGGCCTCTGTCTGGAGAAGCACGAATATCCTCCTCAGGGCGTTGTTGAATTCCTTGTCAGTGACGTCGCTCATGTCCTTTATCATGCAGTAGTTGGGCTTCTGCTCAATTATCTCAACACCGATTAGCCTGTTCACGCATGCGCTTACGGTCTCCATGGGGCTCATGTCAAGCCCGGATGTTATGGTGTTCACGTTCTTCTTCAGGTAATCCAGTGTGTTGTACGAGAAAGCGGAATATACGTCCTTCCTGTGGTTGCCTATGCCTGTGATGGTAATCTCGTCGTATCCGGCCCTGTATGCAGATGAGATGTAGCGCCAGATAAGCGGGGCGCTAAGGTCTGATATGTCAATGGTTGTGGTTGACGGCACGTTGCCGAATCCTTCCTTGCTGAGAATAAGATTCTTCTCCTGCTCAGTAACGGAAATCTCGTCGCCGGATTTCAGGCCCTGCTCCTTTGCCCATTTGCTGGGTATGGTCATGGTCAGTGTGTTATGGCCCTGCTTGATTACCTTGCGCCTCATTGTTGCTCCCGAAATTTTATATGCGTGCTTTGAATATTCCTATGTTAAGGATATATATTGTCAATATATAAAACTAACCACTATTGTGAATATTGTCACAATAAAAAAGGCATCAAGGGACAGTTTAATCTATATGAAAGAGTGAAAGAGATTCTGAAGAAGGAAAGCATCTTCCAAATATGATTATTTGAATATTCTAAATAGTGAGTAATGGTTATGATATAGTGTATAAGGCCTCCTTATATTGAGTATTGAGAAACAATAAAGGCGGACAATACATCATTTCTTTATGGAAGCGGCAGTAACCCCAAAGATAACAGGAATCCCGGGTCATTCTTTTGGAAGAACACCTCAGAGAAATCCCAGCCGGGTCTTCGGACCGGCCTTTGCTCTATGCAGAGATTAGCCAGACCGCAGTACACAATCCACCCGAGACACAGTCATGCGGCCTTTGGTTATGCGTGGGTATATGCCCAAAAGGTGAAAAGTAACACCTTGTCAGTTGGAAAAGAACGCAAGATGAACTTATAAAATTTTCTTTCAATAATACACAGGGAACCAATGGAGCCTATGCAAAATCATGCTCAACAACACACGAAAATCAGCACAAAGGGTTTATATCTAGGATACGAACCCCGTGGGGTGTAGGATAATGGAATCTATCTGATAGACCTTCCTATTGACTTTCCTGTCTCCGCGCCTACTGTTTCTGCGGTATTGCCATACAGATGATGTTTTGGCTTGACAATAGTCATGTCTTGCGAAAGGAAAGCAGCCATGAAACGGATTAAGATTGAGAGAAGAACTGGATGAGATACATGTTGCGGGGATATCATATCCCGCATATCCTGAATGACATCCACGACGAGAGCATCTTTCCGGCCGACGGAAACAGTAATGGTTTTGGCTGGATTCCCCGTGAGCATCTGCCATGACAATGATGAGGTTTCAAACATAAACGGGGCAAAATCCTTTTCGCTGACGTTTAACGAAAGGATGCATCACCAGCAATCATTTAGGGAAATACGTTCACGAAAAAGGAGCATGGTGATATTGGGCCACCGGCCACATCTACCGGAGCTCCCCAATGAAAGGGAAGTAAGATGAAATGCCATAATGGAAATCAGAAGGACAGGAAAGGAAAACCAATGAAACCTCCCCAATCAAGGAGAAACGGAATGTTGACGCAAATCAGAAGAACTGCCTTCATCGCATTTGTAGCGCTTGTGGTGTTTGCTTCTACATCGTGCAAGAAAGAGAAGCCGAAACCCAGACCCAGGTCATCGTCAACACCCAGTGTCCAGGCCAAACCCAAGAAGCCGACAGCAAAGTACGGCGACATTGACAACCCCTACAAGTATGAACTTGCGGGCATGGATACTCTGGTAAGGCCGGACGGCGTGAGGCGCAAGGTGTTGATAGTGAGAGACGGCGTGAGATGCCGCCAGCAACCAGGCTCCGGCTCATACAGCGGCCACTCGGCGAAATACTACAAGCCTTATTTCGTGTTTGATGTGTGGCCGGAGAACGCCAAAGAGGGCGAGGTGGAGGCTTTCTGTATCGGTCCTGAACCCAGGAAAGACTCCATCATCGGGTGGATAGATTCCAGGGACTGTGTCTGCTGGGATACGCGCGTCGGAGCGGCCTATAACGGCACTCCCCTGCTGGTTTTTGAGAACAGGAAGGACCTTGAGGATTATCTTCAGAGCGGCAACCCTGAGAAGGCCATCGCGCGTACAGGGCTCAATACAGAGTTCAAGCCCATGCCCTGGCCCATCACCGAACATCACAACTACGACCTGAACGGCAAGTCAATTGAGCTTTACCAGATCAATTTCCTTGGCTCATTCACCGAGGACGCCGACCTCTCCACCACTGAATACCTTCCCCCCAACATGACCAGCAGATCCAATAAATCCGGGCTTTCGGATGAACAAAGGGGGGAGATTCGCGATTCGGTGAGACATCTTGACATAGTCTTCGTGTCCGATACCACCAGTTCAATGACGCCTTACATTGAGAAGGTCAAGACGGCCATGCAGAACATAGTCAGCGAGGTCACTGACCTGGAATCCAGGCCTGACGTGGCGTTCAGGTTCGTTGAGTACAGGGACTATGTCAAGGGAGTCTATTTTGACGAGCGGACCAAGCGGGTCTACAATGAACATCCGTCTGACGGCACACTTGTCCCCGCTTATAACTTCCTGAATCTTATCAGGCCGATTGAATCGGCCAAGGTCGGCAGTGACGGGCTTCCCGAGGCCGTGTTTGACGGTGTCAACGCCGCTTTGGCGAGGACCAAGTGGAGAGGTGTGCTTTCCCACAGGGTCATCATCCTGATGGGGGACGACTCGTCCCATCCCGCCGGCCATGCGAGGAACCCCAGGAGGTTCACGCTTGACGGCCTTATTTCCCATGCCATTGAGCGCGGGGTGAAGGTCTTCAGCCTCATGGCGCCATGTCCCGGCGAGGCTTCAGAAGTGAAGCTTCACAGCCGCCAGTTCACCCGGCTCGCCGAGAGGACAGGCGGGAAATGCTACAAGCTTGATGAAGCGCTGAAGGTTGTCACTTACATTGACAAGATTCTGGGCACTGAAGGGAGCATAGTCGCGGACCACAACGACGCCGCGAGAGAGATTGCCGAGGTATGGGGCGATCTCGACAGGCTCCCTACCGAGGAAGAGGTGACCAATGAAATGCCGCCCGAGAAGGTCTCTGTGGTCCTCCAGTTCATCAAGAAGATGAGCAACAGGGGCATCACCCCAGAAATGCTGGCGGACGGGCAGACTGCCTTCTGCCAGGGCTGGATAGCCTCTGAAATCGGCAACAGCCCGCAGGTGGAACGCAAGATATTCATTGCGAGGAAGGAACTGTCGTTCCTCAACCGCGACCTCAACATCATCTGCGAGATGCTCAGGGAGTCCAAGGAAACGGGCGGCGGAGTCATGAAAGACGTTGTGAAGATATCCTGGACCACGAGAGTGGGCGAGGTGTTTGACGCCCTTAGCATCAGGAATCAGGAGCCTGAGGCCGATATCAGCGCATACTACTCCTCAATCGGCGTCCCCGGGCGGGGAATGTTCAACATGAGCAAGAGCGAGCTGCTCAACATGTCAACAGCCGAAAAGAACAGGATTCTGTTCCGCCTGTCCGGGACGTACATGCCCAGGATACTGAACGACCTGAACGACAACTCCATATTCCCGTTCTTCGGGGAGGGGGTGAAGTTCGGCTGGATACCTGAAGAACATATCCCCTAACCTCTAAGGAAAACACGAAAACAAAAGAGAGAGGAGGACCGCTTTTTGGTTGAGCGGCCTCCTCTCATGGAGGTTTGCAATATGTGTGATTACATACAACCAGCCACAGAAACAGTAAAAGAACCGCCTACCATCCTCTTTGAGTTGATTGGTGTCACCAAGTGCTATCGCGTGAAGGGAAGGCAGCCAATCAAAGTCCTGGACGGCGTCAGCCTGGCTATTGAGAAGGGAAATGTTACAGGCATAGTGGGACCCAGCGGTTGCGGGAAGACCACTCTCATGAACCTCCTCGGGGCGACTGATTATCCGGACAAGGGCATCATCAAGTACATGGGCAGGGAGATGGATGCTCGCAATAGCCGTTTTGCCGAGCTTTTCCGTAGAAACTGCATAGCGTGGGTTTTCCAGAGATCCAACCTCATAGGACACTTTGACGTCCTGAATAACGTGACGCTGCCCCTCTGTATGAAGGGTTTGTCTTTCGCTGATGCACGGGATAAGGCCCTTAGATGCCTGCATGATGTCGGCGTGAGACACGTATACAGAGAGCGTGTTTCAACGATAAGCGGCGGCGAAGCCCAGAGAGTGACTATTGCAAGGGCGCTCGCATCCGGGACGCCTGTCATACTTGCTGATGAGCCGAGCGGCAGCCTTGACGCGAAGAACACAGAGATAGTGATGACCCTTCTTAACAGGCTGAACACAGTCAGGAAAGTATCGGTCATCATCATCACTCATGACATATCCATGGCAAGGAAGCATTGTGATGTCATAATTGACATGCAGTTGCTGACTTCAGGCAGGGTGTCACCAGGGACGGCGTATCATGGAGTTGCTGCCAGGGAATACCGGAGGTGACCGTCCGGTCTTTTGGCCGCATGCAATTGTCTCTCCAGGAAAGGAGAAAACTCGTATGTTTAAAGACAGAGATACAGACGTCGGCGTCACCATGTATTCAGGCGCTTTTGGCGACGATTCCGGTCCCACCAGGAGATATATGTTCAGATTCGTTCTGTCTGAGCTGTTCTCCCGGGGCAGGATAGTATTCACACTGCTTTCACTGCTTCTCATATCAATGGCAGTGATGGTGGTCCTTGGCAGCGGATTCTACAAGGAGAACATCTACAGGTACAACGAAAACATAGTCCAGGAGAACCTCCAGACAAAGATTGTGGTGAACTGTGAGAATATAAGGAACCCCTCCAGCCTCTTCAGCAAAGAGAGGATTAACGAGTTCCTGGAAGATCCCCGCATCAGCCACGCGGAGATAAGGCTTGAGCTGGGAGTCAGGCTGAATATAGACCCCAGCGCTGAGCCCGTCATCGCATATGCTGAGGGCGCATCCCCCAATTCGCCGATGGTGGATGCCGGTGCGCTTTCATGGGGGAGCGGGTTCAGCTCCCCTGACGCCCGCGAGATTGTCATCACGGAGGCCCTCTGGAACAAGCTCGTGGGGGCTTCGCAGTCACCGCGCGGTGAAGAAGAGCTCAGCCTCACAGTCGGCCGGACCATAGGCAACCAGGAGCAGAAGCAGGCTTTCAACCTCAGTATAACGGGCATCCTGTCCCATGGCAACTGGAACAGGGTGTACCTGCCTTCTGACTTCATGATGTACCTTGATCTCTGGTGTGACAATTCCATTGACGCAGTACCCGGCCAGGGGGGCAGCATAAGGAACAGCCTACCCGGGCTGAGCTATGTGTCAGGGTCATTCTACACGAGCGCGGATACCCCCAACGACGTGCTAGCCAAGGAGAGCGATCATTGGGGAATAGACCTGGAACCCATGGGAAGCCCATTCAACCAGATAATTACCAAGGAGAAATCCATATGGTTCAGGTTGTCAGACAGGGATGGTAGGCCCATCACGATGACCACAGCCGATGCAGTCGCCGGCAAGCTGCCCCACGCAGGCACGCCGGAGATAATGCATATGACCACGGAGAATCTCTACTATGACGGTTTCTCCCATGAAACCAGGATATTGATTGTCCGGCCAGGCGACACCAGGCTTATGGGAGTGAAGCTCTTGGGGAGCAAGACGGTAGAAGCCCTGGGTGCGTTGAGCGCCGGCCGGGCCGTCATATCAGAGTCCTTCTCCAGGACACTGAAAGCAAGGACAATAAAGGGCAAGGTGCCCGGAAAGGTGGATAACGGGCTGTCAATGATAGCCAACTATGTGCCCATAGCGGGCTCCATCCCGGACGCCACGATACCCGGCAGATGGGACATGATATGCCCCTATCCCGGCTACCAGCTTCTCAGGCACCGTGAAAGAAGTGTATCCCGGCGCGGCCTGTTCACTAACGACCTCTACGTTGCAGGAAGGGTGAAGAAGGAGCTGAAAGGCTGGGAATCCATTCACTCCAATAGCTCCGACATAGCGGACATCTATGTCTTCCTCCTCAAGAAGAAGCTTGAGGTGGATGTTGAAGAGCCGGAAGCAATGTCCGGAGATCTTAACTCCCCGGACCCTAAGGCTCCGGAGAAGGAGATTGTGCTGATTGAGATGCCTCTGGAAGAGTCCCTGAACATGCTCACCAGCGGCGATTTGCCGGATGATTTGGAGGCAGCAATCAGGAGGAAGTTCGCTCCTTTGGATTTTCATGATCTTTACGG
>CAZPUZ010000026.1:0-7032 GCA_964589875.1 uncultured archaeon | reverse complement strand
CCGATCTTGCACTGGTAGCAGCTTCCGTCTACCTCGTATACCAGAGCGGCGTGCCGATGATACGCAATATGCAGTCCTCCGCGGCGGTTGAGAGGATGAAGGACGTATTCCTGGAGATGGACGAGGCAATACAGCAGACGGCTTCCGAGGGAAGGGGGTCAAAGAGGAACCTCAACCTGAGGATTGACTCCGGAAAGCTGAAGATAAACGGCTCCCAGAACGCAATAATATGGGAACTGGAGACAGGAGCAGAGGTTGTCTCGCCCAGGACATCCCAGAGGATAGGCAATGTCGTCATCGGCGCCAACATGGAATCAACTGCATGGGAGGGCAACTACACGCTTGCGTCCCCGGAGATACCGTGCTACATTCTTGATAACGGCCACCTCAGGGCCTACATAAGGAGGATTGGTCTGCCTTCATCGCATGCATCCATTGACACCGGGGACATACTGGTGGCGCTTCTCAACAGAGACACAGGAGAGTGGCTGAACAGCAGCAACCTGCTGGAAATAAGCATTGATGGCAACGCGACATCAGAGGCCGGGACAGGATATACAAGGCTTGTTGAATCAGGCTACAACCTTCCTTACGCCGTGGTCACTGCCTTCGTAAACTCGAGCTACGCCGATTACTACGTGAACTTCACTCTGGAATCCGGCGCGGATTTCCTTGAGTTGGAGGCAGACGGGTGAGTCATGATGAGAGGAGTATCCCCCCTTATATCAACGGTCATAGTAATCGGAATAGTGTTTGCCATAGCTGCCATGGTCTCGCCATGGATGCTGGAATTCGTCTCGGACACCACCAACCAGACTTCAGAGAATGCTGGCAGAGAGATAAAATGCGGCAACGCTGCCTATGACTTCGTCACCTCCTACGGCAGCTACGGGGTTGACTGGGACTTCTCCACCATCAACAACAGCCTTGGAGCGAGGATAAGGAACACGGGGACAGTGACCCTTCACGGTTTCTATTTTGAACTCACTTTCAATGACACGGTCATTGAATACTACAATGCTACCGCAGGCACGCAAAGGACATCCATGTATCCCCTGAGGCCGGGGGAGACCGTCATGCTAAACGCCAGCCTGACGAAGGATGTCAATGAGACGCTCACTTCGGTGAAGATACTGAACCCGGTCTGCCGCAGCGTCTACGCATTCATAGAGCTCTGAGACCGGTGCTGGGCGGCGGGGTTTTGACGTTATTTATATCAACAGACAAGAATTATATATTGGTGTTCCATGCCAGAAGAAGACAGCAAAAACATAATAAAGGAGCTGATCGCTCACATCAACAGCCTTGAGGAAAAGATCGGCTCGCTTAACGAGAGCATCACAGAATCAAGGGACCTCTCAATGGTGAACAAGCTTGACATTATTAATCTAAAGAATCAGACAGAGAAGATCAAGCTTTCCCTCCCCAACATATCGCCCGACATGATAAGGAAGATGAGACAGCTTGAGGATATGCCCGGGGGGAGGAGGGGCTCGGAGAAGATGAAAGCCATTGAGAAGGAAATCAAGATCATCAAGTCCCGGCTGGGCGACGCAAACCAGAGGAACCTCAACGACATCGCCGCAGGAATGGAGTTCATAAACCAGAGGCTGGATAAATTTGAGTCTGCCATGAAGCAGGCGAGGAAGAAGTCGTCGGGTGTGCATTCATTGCCGAAACTGGCTGACAAGAGCCGGGAGCATTCCAAAGCCATCAAGTCAATCCACAAGAAGCTGGGCATGATTGAAAAGAAGGCATCGATGATAAAGCACTGCAAGAAGTGCGGCAGCGTCGTTGAACCGCATGCGAAGTTCTGCAGGAGATGCGGGAGCAAGGTATAGGTGTGAAAATGAAGGTATGTCCCAAGTGCGGAAAGGAATTCGGAGATATTGACAATTACTGCATCTTTGATGGAGCCGAACTGAGGCCCAAGGCTTTGGTGACAGTCCCGAAGAAGCATGTTGACAGCCTCAGCAAGAGGCTGGGCGCCCTTGAGAAGAAGATTACCCAGTCTCCCCCCTCCGCCCATGACAGGGAGATTAACAGGATAAAGACAAGGATGATAAACCTGGAGCAGAAGGTAGGCTCTACAGAAAGCGCCCTGAAGAGGTCGGTAAAGGATGTGGAGAACAAGGCTGACAGGATGAGCAGCCTTGCTGCACTTGAACCCGGCCAGGCCAAGTCCCTGGTTGACGAGATAGGGCGCATGCAGCAGACCATACATGAACTCAACCAGAGCCTTGAGGGGTTCCGCAGTGAGATGCCCAGAACAGAGCACATACTTGAAGAGATTGAACACAGGATAGCCCAGACCAAGGGTGTGGCCCTCACCCAGGACAAGCATGAGACCAGCGAGCTGAAGAGAAGGATAGAGCTGATGGAGTCCCGCCTGCAGGGAGCTGAGCAGGATATGGAAGAGGAGATTGAGAAGCTAAAGCGGGAGGGCAGGAGCGCGGAATTCTCAAAATTCATGACAGCAGTGGAAGACAACAGGAAGAGAATCAGCGAGCTTTACCCCCTGAAGCAGGAAGTTGAATCAATAAAGAGCAATGCTGCGTCTTTTGATGCCCAGGAGATGAAGAACGGCGTGATGGCGGAGATAGGAAAGCTGGAATCCAAGCTGTCAGAGACTGTTGCCAAGAAAGGAGAGGACATACAGCGCCTTGAGCAGGAGATGGCAAGGATGCGGCAGGCCATAGACAGCATAAGGGAAGTCGGGGAGCAGGTAAAGGGAGTTGATTCTAAGAGCATGTCAAGAGACCTGGAGATACTCAAGACAAAGAGCAAGTGGCTTGAGGAACAGGTTGAGGGACTTGACCTGAAGCCCCTGCACAGCAGGCTCAAGGACCTTGAGCATGAGATGAGAAAGATTACAGTCAGGTCACCGCTGATTGTCGAGTGAATCGCTTTTTAATGATGCCGTCAAGACATGTATGTCTGGGAGGCGGTATCATGGGATTTCTGGATGTTTTCAGGGGCAGGGAGCCGGAGAAGGCTCCGGAAAGGACTCATGAGATATCATCCGGCGAGGCAGCAGCATGGGTTGACAAGCACTTCCGCGGCGAGATTGATAATGCGAGGAGAGAGTCCGACGCCATCCTGAGGAAGCTGAGGAAGCAGCTTGGTCAGGTCAGAGATGCCCTCAGCGCACTGGAGAAGTCCAGCTTCTCCGGCCATGGCAAGGGATATTCTGCCGCAAACATGACCAAGGATTCCTATGCGCGCCGCTCTCTTTCGGTGATTAACGGGATACACATAACACCCGATGAGGCGGAAAACCACACAAGCCTTTCCGGTCTCAGGGACCGATTACGTGAGTCAATGAAGGCCATAGCCTCTGCCTCCCCCAAACAGGGATTCATTGTCTCCAAATTCTTCCGTGATGAAAGCATGAAGCTCGCCGGCAGCATAAAGGCTATGAACGGGCTCATAAACGAACTGGACGGCTTCCTTGAAGGGCCCGGGGCGGTGCGCAGGATAGAAGAAGAGGTGTCCCGGTTCCAGTCTTCCATGGAAGAGACGGTGAACAGCAGAAAGCAACTGGACGAAGCTATCAAGAGGTCGAATGAGAAGGCAAATGCATATGAGGAACGCATCAAATCCGGCGAGGCCAGGATACGCGAGATAATGGAGAGCAGCGCATGGAAGGAGGCTGAGAAAGAGCACAAGAATGTGGAGCGAATGAAAGATGAGATGGCGTCGATCGAATCCCATGTCAATCAGTCACTCGCATCGGCCAAGAGGCCGCTTAAGAAGATAAGGCATCTTCTGGACGCCGGGGAGAGGATGCCGGAAAACATGTTCAGGGAGGTTTTCCTTGAAGGGAGGGAGGACTGGCTTGCGGGCCTGCTTCGGGAAGCGGCCAGGCATGCCGGGGAAGGTACCATTGCACTAAAAGGAAAGGAAAAAGAGAAACTGGACAACTGCCTAGAATTCATAAGGTCTGATATGCCCGACATAATGAAGAAGTACCGCGCGATTGAGAAATCTCTAGAGGAGAGAGGGGAGCCGCGGGGATTCGCTGTTGAGAAGGAGAAGCAGGAAGCTGAGAGGGGCATCAGCGAGACGCGCCAGAAACTCACCGACATCCGCAGGGAGGTCGAGTCCGTCAGAAAGGAGAGGGATGCTCTTGAAGAGCAGGCCGCGGGTCTCGTGAGGAGGCTGGAAGCTACTGTCTTGGAGACCTCAGGTAAAAGGCTGAAAATCACGGACATTTAAAGGCGCCCTACAATTTCTTTCTATGTCAAAGGAAAGAGCAGCAGGCTTTGCTGCGGCCATGAAAAAAGCAGATATGCAGGAAACTGCGAAGAGTATAATCCAAGAGTTCAACATATGCGACAACTGCCTCGGAAGACAGTTCGGCCAGGTGTCCCACGGACTTACAAATAAGCAGAGGGGGATGCTTATCAGAAAAATGCTGAAATCTAAAGAGCATGAAAAGAGATGCCAGATCTGCAGGGGCCTGTTCCAGAAAGGCATAGACAGGTGGGCCGCGAAGGCAATCACCAAGCTGGAAAAGCTGGAGTTTGGGTCTTTCCTGATAGGTTCAAGGATGACACCCGCTCTTGTTGAGAGCGAGGAAAAACTCTGGGAGTTTGCGGGGATAAAGTATTGCGAGCCAATGAAGACGGAATTCAACCGGGAGGTGGGAAAGCTGGTATCCGGGCGGATGAGAAAGGATGTCAATGAGCTGGCTCCCGATGTCGCGGTCCTCATAGACCTTGAGAGGAAGAAAGTGGAACTCCAGATAAACCCGCTTTTCATTTACGGCGAGTACCAGAAGCTCGTGAGGGGCATACCTCAGACGAAATGGGAGACGTACAAGACCTCCGTTGAAGACGTAATAGCAAAGCCTGTGATGAAAGCCGCTAAGGGCAAGGGGCACTCGCTGCATGGCTCCGGCAGGGAGGACATTGACGCCCTCTGCCTGGGATGGAGGCCTTTCGTGCTGGAGATATCATCCCCCGGGAAAAGGAGGGTGGGGATGAGGAAGATGCAGGCCGATATAAACAGGTCGGGTAAGGTCAGGGTAAGGCATTTAAGGGCGTCCAGCAAAAAGGAAGTTGCTGAGATAAAATCCGCAAGGAATGACAAGACCTACAGGATGCTGGTGGAGTTCGGCAACAGGATTGACGACGAGCAGTTGAAGAAGCTGGACACCCTCCGCGGCACCATAGTGCAGGAGACGCCCCAGAGAGTGGTGCACAGAAGGGTTGACAAGATCAGGAAAAGGAAAGTGAAGGAAATCAGATGGAAAAACGTAAGCAATAAAAAGCTTGTGCTAGAAATAAAAGGTGAAGCCGGGCTTTATGTCAAGGAACTAGTCAGCGGGGACAACGGCAGGACGAGACCGAGTGTCTCTGGAGTGACAGGCAATCCGGCGAAGGTGCTGGAACTGGATGTGATAAGGATTCACAGCACCAAAGAGCGGAAGTGAGTGTATGAGGGCATCAAAGGGCCACAGGAGAGGCACCAGGAGCCTGCTGAAAGCAGGGGTCAGGGACAAATTCAAACCCGAGAGCTATATTCAAGAATTTAAACCCGGCGACAAAGTAATTATCAGGATTTGTCCATCATCAAGGAGGACCATTATCCATCCCAGGTTCAACGGCAGCATGGGAATTGTGAGCGGCAGGAGGGGCAGCGCACTGATAATTGAAACCAAGCTCGGTGGAAAGAGCAAAGAGCTGCAGATTACGCCCGAGCATCTGAAGAAAACTGAGTGATTTCATGGAGATAAAGCAGGAAAAGGAAATACCCTGGGCCGAAGCCAAGAAGATACTTGAGGCCAAGGAAAAAGAGAAGGAACTGGGTTACGAGCAGAAGAATGCCTTGGAACATCTAAGGAAGTTCTCAAAGCTCAGCCAGAAGAACATCAAGGACATGCTTGAAGAGCTCGGCAAGATGGAGAGGCTGAAGGACAGGCAGAAGATAAGCATTGCCAATCAGCTCCCGCAGGACATGGAAGACCTCAGGGTGCTCTTCGCCAACGAGGTCATCAAGCTGTCCGAGGATGACAAGAAGAAGATACTCTCAATAGTAAAGAAGTTCTCCTAGCTCATCCCTTTTTATTTATAAAATGAAATATCATGCAGACAGGTGAAATTATGGAACAAAAAGCGCCTCTTAGGAAAGACGACTGGGCCATAGTGCTGGATTTCCTCAGCCACGGCCATCATGGCATGGACAGATCGCTTCCTGTTGCGCAGATAATAGGTGAGAATTATTTCTCCCTTCTTGACGTCATAGTAAGGGAGGATGTCAACCTCAGGACAGGGGACAGGGTTTACATAGGAGAAGGTAAAAGAGAAAAGATAAAGTACATAAGAGGAAGGATGGAACCCAAGGATCTCACGGTCGCCGCAAAGGAAGAGCTGTCCAGCGTGGTCAAGGACATAGTTGAGAAGAAGCCGCAGAGGTTCGTTGACTTCTTCAACAAATCTGGTCCGGTATCCACGCGGCTCCATCAGATAGAACTGCTTCCCGGTATAGGGAGAAGGCACCTCTGGGCCATACTGCAGGAAAGGAAGGTCAAGCCATTTGAATCCTTTGAGGACCTGAAGAAGAGGGTCCCGCTGCTGCCCAACCCGGAGAAAACTGTAATCAAGAGGGTGATGGAGGAGCTGGAAGACAAAGACAAATACAGGCTTTTCGTGCCCAGGTTTGAGAAGACGAGGCACAGGAGATAGCATGCAGGTCAAGGATATAATGAAGAAGAATGTGAGGTCAATACCGCCAGGTTCTTCTGTTCAGAAAGCCGCCAAGAAGATGGACAAGTACGGCATCGGCTCGCTTATTATAACAGATGGCAACAAGATGAAAGGCATAGTCACTGGAAGGGACATACTGATTAAAGTAGTAGCCAGGGGATGCGACCCCTCAAAGACAACAGTCAATGAAATCATGACCAGGGAGGTTGTGATGATTGACCCTTCAAAGACCATAACCGATGCATCCGAAATCATGACCAGCAAGAAGATAAAGAAGCTGCCCGTCATTGAGGAGGATAACCTGGTGGGCATAGTGACCGCG
>CAZPUZ010000025.1:0-7188 GCA_964589875.1 uncultured archaeon | reverse complement strand
TCCTTCTGGAAGTTCTCAAGGTCCTCATAGACGCGCTTGGCCTCCTTGAACTCGTTCAGGTGCATCATGACGTAGGGGAACTTGTTCATCTCCTTTGAGACCTGGGCGCACATGTCGCCGAGCCACTTGTTCATGCCAACCTTGACGTCCCTCTTTATCATCTTCTCGCTGTCCATGTTGGCCTTCATTATCCTGACCACGGCCGCGGTGGGAAAGGGTAGCTTGAGCTTGGCATCTTCCTCATCAGAGACCTCGTCCTCTGTTACTGCGCCTTCTGGTTGTTCCTGCGGGCTTTCTTCAGAGCTCTCAGTATTCTCCTCTTTGCTCTCTTCCTGGGTCGCTTCCTCTGTTGTCGTTTCTTCTTGCTTGTTTTCCTCTGCCATATTATTCCCTCCTTTGTATATTGGACATGACGGCCCGCATTGATTCCATAGGCCGTCACGTAGGTGGTTCATGTATCAGAACATGATATAAATTGTTTTTTCCTTGGTTTAAATAAGTTAGATTCGGTGAAAACCGGCCTTTTACGAACCATATAAAAGGGGGCTGGGCCAATTATAATTGTAAACGGTGTTGGGATGCTTTCGTGGGATTTCCTTTCATTTCTGGCATTTCTCGGCATGATAGCAGTCATTGTCGTCATTGACAGGAAGAAGATTGAAGCGCACGGTCCCCTTTTCATCAGGAGGACCCTGAGGGGCAGGAACTTCATAGTCAGGACAGGTGAGAGGTTCAGCCGTTTCTGGACATGGATAGGCAACCTGGCCATAGTGGCGGGATTCGCCGCTTCCATCTTCCTGATATATCTGCTGCTTGACCAGGTATTCACTCTCCTTACCACCCTGCAGCCACCCCAGGGCGTGGGCTTCGTGGTCCCGGCACCGTCGCTGGTCATCATGCCGGGCGTGATTGGCGTGCCTGTATGGTACTGGGTAGTCTCCATAATAACCCTCCTCGTAGTGCATGAGGGTCTCCACGGCATTGTGGCCGCGAGCCAGAAGATAAAGATAAAGACCCTTGGATGGATATTCCTGCTCGTGCTGCCCATGGGGGCGTTCGTTGAGCCGGATGAGAAGGACGTCCTGAGGAAGAGCAAAGCATCGCAGCTCAGGTTCTTCGCCGCGGGCTCATTTGCCAACTTCCTGGTAGCCGCGCTAGTGGGTCTGATACTTCTCCCGGCTTTCACCGCACCCGTTCTCGTTGAGTCTGAGGGTGTCGGAATAAATCTCATTGAAGGCTATCCTGTTTCCCAGTCCTTGCTGCTGCAGGAGATGACCAACAATTTCAGCGCGGAGCAGAAGCCGTATCTCGTTCTCAGGTCTGTCAACGGCATTGAGATAGTGAATTACGGGGATACGGAAGATGCATTTGACCAGGTTGATATCAGGCCCGGAGACACCATCAGCATGAATCTTGACGTATATTACGGCAACAGTAAGGAGAATGTTGACATATCGGTTGAGGCCGCCGAAAGCCCTGTCAACAGCTCCCGCGGATACGTGGGCATCAGCTTCCTGCAGGGCCAGCCGCAGGTGGTGAAAGACGAACTCATTGCATCACGAACAGCGATATTCTTCTTCGGCGAGATGATGAGCTGGATAGTCATAATACACCTTGGCGTCGGCCTGTTCAACATGCTGCCGCTGGGGCCGCTTGACGGTGGCAGGATGTACAATGCTCTCCTGGAGAGGTACGCCCCCAAAAAGAGGAAGAAGGCAATGAAGATAATACAGGGCTTCGTGCTGCTGGTGCTTTTCATAGTCCTGGCGTCCGCGGTTGCGTCCAACTTTATCTGAAAAGCTTATAAACACTTGCGGCAATTATTTCTCTATCCCGGTGCAATGAAGCGCTGTTGGCGGCATACATGATTTTGTCCGCCGCCTTATGAAGCGCATTGCCGGCTGGGTGGAGAATGGCCGGATGCTGGCTTGCCGGCATCGCATATAAGATTCTTTCACCCCTTGTGTATGAATAGGAGGTAACAATATGGCGAACTTCAAGATTTGCGTATCAGATCCAGCTTCAAAGAAGGCACACCAGAAGGAGATAGACCAGGCCCAGTCAGGCATGCTCGGCAAGAAGATCGGAGACAAGGTGCAGGGCGACTCTTTGGGGTTGCCCGGCTACGAGATTGAGATAACAGGGGGTTCTGACAACGACGGCTTTCCCATGAGGAAGGATGTGGAAGGCCCGGCGAGGAAGAAGATAATCCTCACATCACCTCCCGGCTACCACCCGACATCCAGGGGCAAGAGGAAGAGAAAGTCTGTGAGGGGCAACACCATAAGCCAGGACATATCCCAGGTGAACCTCAAGGTCGTCAAGTCCGGTCCTAAGGACATCGAGCAGCTTTTCGGCAAGGCTGATGGTAAGAAGCAGGACAAACAGCCCGAAAAGGAAGACAAACCTGCGGAGAAACAGGAGAAGCCACAGGAAAAGCTCGCTGAACCCAAAGACAAGCCCGCAGAGGATGCAAAGCAGCCTGAGAAGCAGGAAGCGCCCAAGGAACCTGCCAAACCAGAACCCAAGAAGAAGCAGTCCGGAAAGGAAGCCAAGAGCGCGGAAAAGAAAGAATGATTTTTGTTGATTATGCGGCCGGTTGTTTGTTCCGGCAGCTTTGTTTTTGTGATATTGCACTCAGAATCTCATGTGGTCCTTAGTGCGCCTTGACCATGCCTTCATGAGAGCGGTCCTGAATGAGCCCTTGTGATACTTGCTCTCAAGGAATTTTCCATAGCAATGGGAGCAGACGTGGCCGTCAATGTCGTTGTCATGCGTTCTATCGCGGACCATTATGCTGAACCTACCGTCAACTCTCTCCTTGCAAATCATGCAGAAATCCATGTAATATCACATCAGTTTTCAAAGCCCGTGGCACATCCGCCACCAGGGGCATTTATGCCCGTTAAGTTTTGATATGCAGCACTCCTTGCATATCCAGGCATGCGGGCTCTTGTGGGCAGGGCAGTAACGCACTCTGGCTTCTTTGCCGCATTCGTCACAAATCAAAGGTTATCCCTCCAGCCCCCGGATGCCCCCTTGACCATAGACTATAAAGGGTGATGGACCGTATATAAAGATTATGCATTGTTTGTGCACATGTGGGAACTCGTCCGACTCGCGGGGTGCGGCATACCAATTTAAATCATGGGCCCAATTAAGTACAGGTTTCTAGAACTTTAAGAGCATGAAGTGATTTCTGTGCCTGAGAGGATGACCGCCAAGCTGATGACGAATGCGAATCTTGTCAGCGGCGAGTGGGTCCAGCAGGACGGCATGGAACCGAGTTATGTGGTGACAAAGTCCGGGGAGAAGGTTTCCAGGGCCAGGATAATGGCCACCGTAGTAAGCAAGTTCATGTCTGATGACGGCAACTTTGGCTCTATCACCATAGATGACGGGACTGACACACTCAGGGCCAAGTGCTTCAAGGATCTCACGCCGCTGGAGAAGGCAGAGGTGGGGTCGCTCGTTGACCTCACAGGGAAGGTAAGGGAATACAACGGCGAGGTTTACATGATTCCGGAGATAATCAAGCGGATTGACGACCCCAATTACCTGCTTCTGCGGAAGGCCGAACTCTCAAAGAAAGCAAAGGAGAAGCGGCCAGCCGGTGAAGAGCCTGTGTCTCCGGCCGCGCCGGACAAGAGGAACGAGCTGAGGGACAAGATTCTCGGGCTGATAGAGGCATCGGCCGAAGGCATAGAATACGCGAAGCTCATAGAACAAAGCGGCCAGACCGAGGACAAGGTGGATTCCATCATCAACGACCTGCTATCAGAGGGCATATGCTACGAGCCTACGCCCGGCAAGATAAAGAAGATCTGATTCTATATTCTGCCCAAATTCCTGAAATCCCTCAGAAGTATCACGAAAGCATATAGCCCCAGAACAGAGGTGGACATCAGGAGGGCAAGCTCAAGTGGTGCCTCGTTGAACAGGTTGACATGAACAAGCGCGGTCTTGGTCGGGCTCATATACGCTGTCATGAAAACGGAGAACATAACGAAGAATGAGCTGAGGAGCATGGTGAGGCCAAGTATGGCCAGCAGCCTGGTGCGCTTCTCCCTCTCCAAGAACATCCCCCGCATTATTATTGCATGAGAAACTTTTTATGGGTTTGTGGGTGGCGAGGCTGGCGGCACATCTTTCTTGACAGGTAACTGGGGAACGGGCTTTTTCTTCCTTGAAGTCCTCTTCATCAGCCAGTTCGCCAGTATCCACACCGCAAGTATGAACCCCACCACTTCTGCGACTTCAATAGGCGTGAGATTTAGTATCAGATTGCTGTCAGAGGGGCCGAACCTTCCCGTAGGCTGGCCATACTCTATGATGTCCCTGCAGTGCTCAATGGCCAGGTTTGTCAGGTTCCTGGCCTGGACCACGTTGCCGGATTCAAGATGTTCCTCTGCCTGGAATATCATCTCCATCAGCTCAAGGCACTCAGGGTTGTCCTCGAAAAGGTCCTTGGCGAACTTTATCGTCACCTCTACCTGGGTCCTGTTGGTCGGTATCGGCTCAACATAGATTATGGATGTCTGGTTGAGCTTTGGCTCCCTGCTCCTTGCTGTGACATTTATGGCATACCTGTCCTGTGTCACATTCCTCAGGGATATCCTGAGGGAAGTGGTAGCGTTCTCGTCAACTACCAACTCATTAAACTCAGTTTCCATCAGCGTCAGCACCACGTCCTCGCTGTCAACCTGGGCAGACAACCAGACGCCCGTGAGGTCAACCTCTCCGGTATTGGACACTATAATCGGGGCTTCGTAGAGTATGTTCTTCTTGAGGGTTACTATCCTTTCAATCTGAAGGTTCATGGAGGCTTTGGCCTCGCCGGTCCTTGTCGCCCCGCTGCTGCGGGTTGTCTGGACATATACCACCTCCACGGTCGGGGGCACAAAGGTCACATTCAGTGTGAATTCGTTGGTGGAGACATTGAAAACGGAATCATTGGCCGTTATCGTGATATTGGCTATCCCGTACCAGTCCTGAGACGGAGAGAAAGTGGCCCTGTAGGAATTCACACTCCCTGAGAAAGCCACCCCCATACAACCGGAGGCCGCGCATTCATCCGAAAGGTTATATGTGAACATGAGATTGTCACCGTCAGGTTCCCACAGGTATTCAGATATGTTGAGATTGTAGTTCGTGTTCCTGGGCCATGTCTTCATCGTAACGTTCTTTACAAGCCTCGGCGGTATGTTGATATTGTCTATGGTCAGGTTCCATGTCACGGAATCAGCCTCTGTGCCGTCATGTGCAATAAGTGTAACGTTGATGCTCCTGTTGTTGCCGACGGGTGGTATGCGATATGTGAGATTGGCGTCTGTTGAATTGGCCTGTCCGTCAATCACCCAGGAATAGCTCAGGGTATCAAGAGCATCGAAATCGACCGTAATCTGCTCAATCTCAAGTGTCATGTTCTCCGTAGCCCAAAGCCTGGTGAGATTGGTTGAGCTGTTCAGCTCAGCGCCCATGGAATCGAATAGCTTCCACTGCCACCATGTTATATTGGGAGCGACGTTGTAATTCATAACGGTGAAGTTGATGATCTCTGTAACATTGGTGGTCCTGTCAGACACGTTTATCTGGATGGTGTGATTGCCAACCTGGTAATCGTTGGGTGTCAGGTTGAACTCAAGGAAGAAGCCTCCCGGCCCTCCTGTGACAATAGTCGCATTCAGGAACCAGCTTGTGTTGCTGGTGAAAGTGAGGTTCTCGGAATCCACATCAGAAGCGTTTATCCAGAAACGGTGCGTAAGGTTCTCAAAGGCGGTCCTGTTGGTATGGATGTATGTTATGACCGGGGGGTCGTCTATCAGAAAGATTGTGAAGTTGAGCATCTCGCTGTCGCTCCTGCCGGAAGAATCAACAACAGTGAAATTGAGCATGTATGTCATGTTGGATTGGGTGAAATTGGGGGTGAAATTGATTACTCCGGTCGTCTGGTTGTACAGTATGAAGGATATGTCCACGGTGCTGTTGACAAGGCTGTAATTAAGGGTCTCGTTGAAGCCGGGTATGAAGTCATCCTCGTCAGTGACGTTAAGCCTGAGCTCTCTGTAGCACCTGCGGCTCTCATAGCACACCAGCAGCGTGTTGGTTATCACGGGCGGATCGCTCACGTTCAGCACATCAAGCAGGAGATATGTATAGTTCTTGGCGAGCTTGTCGTCCATGAGCCTTATTTTCATCTCATGGTAGCCCACCATGGTGTCGTTGGCTGTGAAGTTGATGACGCCCGTGGTGTTGCTGATGTTGAAGAAATAAGTGAAATCCTTGTAGGTAACGCTGTCGCCGTCAAGCTCGCTGACGTTCTGGGAGAGGTTGTAGAAGCATGGCACGCTGAACGTGGTATTGCTGTCGTAGCATGTGAGCGAGATGTTGGGTGCCCTGGGTGCGGAGTTGTTGAATATGGTCAGGTTGAAGCTTGTGAAGTTCAGGTTGCCCATGCCATCGGTTATATTGATGCCGATTATGTATTCGCCCTCAACAGTGTTGTTGGGTGTAAAATTAATCATCGCGGTCATGTTGCTGATGACTGTGAGATTGAACAGGTCTGTCCGGTTGTGGCTGAACGTGATGGTCTCGCTGGCATTCCAGTAGGTGTCATTGTCCCATGCCATTATGGTGAAGTTGATGAGAGCGTTCTCATAGCCTGTTATGACCGTGCTGGTGTTGAGATTAAGGAAAATAGGAGTATCAGGGACGTCAAATATCGTCACGTTTACGGGCCTGGAATCCGTACTGCTGCGGGTATCATTGGCTATTATGGTTATCCTGTGTACTCCGACATCGGCATCACGCGGCGTGAAATTGACGAGTAGTGAGAAGTTTCCGTTGCCGTCATAAGAGGCAACTTCCGTGCCGTTTATCCTGAACCACGACTCGTTGCTGGAGAACCTGATGCGCTCCCCGAAATCTATGTCAGTAGCATTCAGCCAGCATGTCAGGTTGCTGTCCTCCGTCGCGTTCTTGGATGTCTGGAGTGAAGGGTCGTAGCATGCGAAGACCAATGAGGGAGGGTCATTGCTGTCCTGGACTTCAAGATACAGCACCGCTGAGTCCAGCCTGCCAGTGCTGTCATTCACTGATATGTTAATGGAATGGTTGCCAACCTTGCTGTTGTCAGGATTGAAGCTGACATTGCCGTTGGTCATATTGATGGAGAACCATGTAGTGTTG
>CAZPUZ010000024.1:0-7191 GCA_964589875.1 uncultured archaeon | reverse complement strand
CCAACGTCACTGTTTGATTATTTCTGCTCCGGCTGTTCGCTCATTTAAACATTTATTATTGCCAAAAGACAGTTAACTATGTATATGGCCAGCGTTTCAGGAAACTATGGAATCCTTCTTGTTATTACTTTCTCAGTAGCCATTCTCCTCTTCGGCATAGCCGGGGCCTACAACACCGTCCCCGGCGCAATCACTGCCCCAACAATGGGACACTCTGTTGACGAGCTGGACTGGGGACAGAGGATACCAAGCATCTACTCAGGCAGCATAGGCATAGGCACAGCCACCCCTGTCCGGGAGCTGCACATAGACGCGGCAGGCGGCTCGGGCAGCACGGCCGGCATATTCATCCAGGACCCCACAACCAACACAGACTACGGCGCTGATTTGTACTTTGACGATTCATCCTCAACATTCCGCATAGCTACGCGAAGCCTTGGCTCAGAGGTTCCCGGCATATTCGTTGCAAGGGACAGCGGCAACGTGGGCATAGGCGCGCCGACAACGACCGCCAAGCTTGAGGTCACCGGCAACGGCGACCACCTCCTGCGCATCACCGACCCCGCAAACAGCAACCAGATTATCATGGGCACCGACAACAACCTTCCCGGCTTCATCAGGCTCAGGCCCACACAGGGAGACGGACTGGCAATCACGGGCAACAACGACAACATTGGTGTGTATGTCCGGGCCAGTGATTCGAATGTGGGCATTGGCACTACCAGCCCAACACAGAAGCTGCATGTTGTGGGGAGCGCCAGGATAACAGGCCTTGTCAACTGCGACACCATAGACACGGATGCCCAGGGCAACCTGGTCTGCGGGACAGATGATGGTGGCAGCGCTGGATTATGGTCAGACTCGGGCACAGACATATACTATGATTCCGGCAGCGTGGGTATAGGGACCAGCAGTCCCTCAGCAAAGCTTCATGTGACCGGCGGTGCAATAAACGCCGCCGGCGGCCTGATAGTCGAGACCAGGACCTCTGACCCGGCGAGCCCCTCAACGGGACAGATATGGCTCAGGACGGATATCTGAGATTATTATGGAAACAAAGACGAGTGTGATGCTGTTAATTGTGGCAGTGCTGCTGTTCATTTCTGCCAACACAACCGCGGCCGAGAACGTCTGCCAGGATGATACCGGTTGGGACGTTGTTCCAAGCTATACAATTAGCCCCCACGGGGGTTATCTTGATAGCCATGGGAACATAGAGAACATCAACGACGGCGATTTAGATACGTTCTTCTCCGTCTACCAAGACCATGAAGGCAATTATCTTAATTTCTACGTTGAATTAGACTTCCCAGAAGCTGTTGATTCCATGGACATGATTAGTTTCAATTATAACCAATATGATGATAATGTGGGAGATATCGTCTATACCGTTGAGGTATTCAACGGTACATGGAACGAGATTGAATGTGCGACCACAAAATCCTCTATAATCAGTTTTTCAAAGTGTGATGTGATTCCTTGGCCTGAATCGTGGTATAATAAGGTAGTGAATTGCTCAGGCAATTGGAACGGGATTGAGAAGATAAAAGTTAAATTCGCATCAACAAGCTCAATCCACGGGGACTGGTTCTGGTGGGGGACATTCTTTGTCGTTTTGAATGAGGTTCAGGCACATTCTTCCTCCTGCTATCAGGACATCGGCCTGAGATTCTCCAACGGCACCCGCACATTGAAGATAGCGGCAGAGCCTCCCGAAGGCCTGATGTCCACCAAGGACCTGTGCCTGGATGATGTTGGGTGGGATGTTGTGCCAAGTTTTGGCATTAATCATCATGGAGGATATCTTGATCCCAGCGGGAATATAGAAAATATCAATGATAATAATCTGGGCTCTTATTTTTCCGTTTATCAGAATCATGAAGGAAACATTCTTAACTTCTTTGTTGAGACGACTTTCCCGGAAGCGGTTGATTATGTTGAGAATATCAACTTCAATTATGACCAATATGATGATAATATAGGGGATATCGTTTATTCTGTTGAAATATTTAATGGGACCTGGAACAACATTGATTGTATAACTACTGAGACTTCTCCAAACAGGATTGTGAATTGCACAGGAGATTGGGACGGAGTGCAAAAGATAAAAATAAACTTTTATTCCACACATTCGGTTACCGGAGGCGCTTTCTGGACGGGGACATTCCAAGTTTATTTGAATGATGTTGAAGTGCATAGCCGCATGAAATCCCCGCTTAGGATAGCAAAGGACGGGAAAAACTACGGCATCGCCCTAGTAAATCCCGGTGACCCAATGGACTCGGGATTCAGAATCCAGACAAGCTCTGGGATTAAAGCATTAAGGTTATACTAGTGAATTCCTGATATGCCGGAGTGGCTTCTGTGCTTGGTAAACTTTTTTATGCACAAAACACAAGTATTATCATGCGTCATGCTTGGGAGGGTTCCAGACAGTTGCTTTTCATAGCAACTTTCTCAGTAGCCATTCTCCTCTTCGGCATAGCAGGCGCCTATAACTCCCCGCCTGTCGCAGGCAATCCCGTGACCATGGGACACTCTGTTGACGAGCTGGACTGGGGACAGAGGATACCAAGCATCTACTCAGGCAGCATAGGCATAGGCACAGCCACCCCTGTCCGGGAGCTGCACATAGACGCGGCAGGCGGCTCGGGCAGCACGGCCGGCATATTCATCCAGGACCCCACAACCAACACAGACTACGGCGCTGATTTGTACTTTGACGATTCATCCTCAACATTCCGCATAGCCACAAGAAGCCTCGGCGCGGAAGTCCCCGGCATATTCGTTGCAAGGGACAGCGGCAACGTGGGCATAGGCTCCAGCCCGACGGGAAACAGGCTCACAGTGGCCGGCAACATGGCTGCGGCGGGAAGCATAACAGCGACTGGCGACATCAGCACCTCAGGAAGCATAAGCGCTGCCAGCGGCATCACAGTGGACTCCGGCAGCGACATCTGCATCTCGGGCGGCAACTGCCTGAGCTCTGTGAGCACTTCCGGAGGCAATACACTGGATGCTGCTTACGATCAGGGAGGTGCTGGCATGGGCAGGACAATCACCGCTGATTCGGGCGCTGTGGTCATCAGCGGACCGAACGGACTGTCCGTTAACGGGCCCCTTACCGTGGGCTCTTCTTCGCCTTCAGGCTCTCTGAAGATGGATATTGAAGGAATGGTTGGGGCGACCGCATATTGTGATGAGGACGGCAACAACTGCAAGACCCTGTCGGCCCTCTCAAACCCCCTTCCCACGACATGTGATGATGGTGACGGTCTGAAGTGGGATTCCGGTTCAGGTAGTTGGATATGCGACAGCGGTACCTGCACGCCTGACTGTTCCTGTGCAGCAATCACATGCATAGGCTCAACATGCAGCGACGGGTGCGGAGGCACATGCTCAGGCACCAAGAATTGCTGTGTCCCTGACTGTTCCTGTGCAGCAATCACATGCATAGGCTCAACATGCAGCGACGGGTGCGGAGGCACATGCTCAGGCACCGAGACCTGCCAGGATTGTGGACGGCAGATCATCGGAACCAGCCCGATTGGAACCCCCTGCTCCACCAACAGCAACTGCATAACCAACAACTGTGCCAGAAACGTATACGGCAAATATGTCTGCACATGCGACACCGAGGACTGTCATTGCTCCACTGACGCCAGTTGCCAGTCCTGTAACTGCAACCAGAACGTATACGGCACCTACGTATGCACCTGCAACACCGAGGGATGTCCCTGTGATGCCGACCACAGCTGCTTAACCAACAATTGCGAAAGGAACGTCTATGGCAATTACGTCTGCACCTGCAACACCATAGGATGCGATTGCAGCTCGGATGATAACTGCCAGACAAATAACTGCGCCATGAACGTCTATGGCAATTACGTATGCACATGCAACACTTCCGGATGTCCCTGCAGTGATGACGGCGACTGCGTCAGCAACAACTGCCATCAGAATGTTTACGGGAAATATGTATGCATGTAAGTAAACATGCTGTTCTCATGAAAGGCTTCAAAATTATTTGCAGTTTATCTTAAGACGGTGTTGCAGACGACTTCATACCCATAATTTGCAGTTTGTTTTCCCGGTAAAAGGAATTCCAGATGAGCATGTCTAGTATTAGGAATCTTGTAAAAAAGCGCCGGAATTAAGATTAATATACTGTTTATAATATAATTAATATATGCGGGGGAAATTGTGCATAACTGGGATTCTGCTTTCTCTTGTGCTGGTCATATCCTTCTCAGGGCAGGCAATGGCCCAGGCACTGAGTTGTGACGTCAAGCTTTCCTGTAATGTAGGAGAGACTGAGATACTTCGGCTTTCCGATGAGTACAACGCGCATGCTGAGATGGCCGGCTATTCCGGTGCCGGCGGATTCCCTTCGCCGTACAGGATATGCTGCTCAACCGGGGCACCGGTCACGATAGGGACTAACTGCGGCGCAGGAGTGAGCGAGACCATGCTCTGGCTATCAGACCCCACCAATGCCCATGTAGCAACGGACCCCAAGCTTCCTGCTTACGCGACGTATAATGACCAGGCATGCATATCAGGCATAAACGTCGTATGTGGTTATGGTCCCAACTGCAACGCCTTTGGCCCGAACCCCGGAGACGCTGAGTGCCTTGCCAGCATATCCGGGGACGGCAACGCCCATATAGGCGCATGCGAGAACGGGGGCGGAGGGATGGCCTATGCCACCAAGATATGCTGCTGGGCGGACGTTGGAGAACCCTACAAGTACCTGGCCATAATTGACAGGTACGGCAGGACCAATCCGAACTGGCTGAACATGAGCGAATACTACGCAGGTGCCACCAATGCAGTGAACTTCACAGTGGTGATGGAGGCATCCGATTACTCGGGCGTCCAGAGCATGCTTCTCCAGTACGCGGTCTTTGACCAGTCTGGCGGCACGGTGGTGCCGTGGCAGACATGGAAGACGACACCCAACAACTCAACCTTCCCGTTCGGTGTCCTTGTGCCAGGACCCGCATTTGACCCTTTTGACATCAACAGTTACGACGGTAGGGTGATTGCCTTCAGGATGAATGCCACCGATACCGGGGGCATAACCAACAGGTACAGTGAGACGGGGCCATGGTTGAATCTCACGCTTGACATAACCCCGCCCAACTGCAGCATGGACCAGCCGGGCGTTCTGAACGGGGGCACATACTGGTCGCGCGCCGTCTTCAACATCACATGGCATGGCCAGGACCTGACTTCTTATGGCTCCCCCGAGGGCTCGGGCATTGATGAATACCGGGTGGAATACCGCCGGAATGGCGGGGCCTGGCGTGACGTCTTTGACCCTGTTTTCGGCATAAACAACACTCCCCAATACCAGTGCGTGGCCGGCTCCTGTGCGCTTCTGGTGGCCGGTATTGTTGACAACGACCTGCTTGAATTCAGGATATCAGCCATTGACGTGGCGGGCAATCTGGGCCCGACAACCCCTGTTGTCAGCACCAGGATTGACCTGTCCTCACCCCTTTCGGCCATCACGACCCCGGCAACACTATGGGTAAACAGTTCGGACCCGTTCGGACCCCCGCTCCTCAAGATAAACTGGGAGAGTGATGACTCGCTGTCAAAGCTTGACTGTGCCTATCTGAAGTTCAGGAGATGTCTGATTGACGCCGGGCCTACGACAGGCACCGTATGCACCGGTGGGTGGACATCGTGGTTCTATGTGATTGACAACTTCACCGCCGACACCACTGAGTGCTATGCTGAGGATTCCTGTGTTGGAGACACGTGCTATTACGAGGCGTTCTTCGGCGGCACAGGAGAGGACGCTTCAGGTACCCCGTACTATGAGGACATACATTCAGGCCAGATATATGACTTCTCCGTATGGTCAACCGACAATGCAGGCAACGTGGAGCCGCACGCGGCCGCGGATCCGGTGGTGGATATAGACAAGCCGCTGTTCGTATATGACGTGGTTGACAACATGGGGAACTCCATTAAGGATTCGGGCCTGATAACCGCGGCGATGAGCTATGTCAATATAACTACTACGGCTTGGGACGACCATTCAGGCGTGTTCCAGCACCAGCTTGAGTTCTGCAGGAATACAGACCCGTGTATTATAGATACCGCGGGTCCGGGCGCCCCGTGGGGCGGAACGACGGACATAATAAGGAAAATTGATGTCGGCATGGACACTGTGGTCAGGTTCAGGATGCTTGTGCAGGACAATGCCGGGAACTGGAACAGCTCGGTATGGTATTACATCTCATCCCATCAGCTTTCAAACTTCCTGCTGCATGAACTTTACCTGTCCCTTGGGCAGCATTATGACATGAGAGTGCAGGTAAGGAATATGGACACGGCTTACGATAATGTCACCATCAACCTCACGGGCTATGGCATGGCATACTTCCTGGACACCACTGATGGAGTCATCAGCCCGAACAAGAGGGGTATAAAGGTGGGACTGTATCCTCACGAGAGCAAGGAGATAATGGTAAGGATACTCACCTCCACTGTGCGGGCAGAACCCTACCAGCTCAACATGACCGCAGAATCCGCCATAAGCGCAACCACAGACGCCGATACAGTGCTCATAACAGTCGGCTATCCGGCGGCGTTCCCCGGACTCAGTGCCTATTCCCTGGCACTTGTAGTAATAGTATCCGTGCTGATAGCCTACGCAGCCTCAGGAAAGTCGGGCATGTGGGGGCGTTCGCGGGTTAATTAGGAGAGAAGCAGCATAATAAAGCGTGTAGAGTGTGTGTAATGGACAGAATGATAGTGTATCTGGCAATAGTCGTGGTCGTCGTGGCAGTCGTTGCCGCGGTCCTCCTCTCAATGGGATGGGTGCAGGAAGCGCCTTCGGACGGGCACAACCAACCTACGCAGACCGAGCAGGATTCGCTTATGGACGTCCTGTCGCAGGAAGACGTGAAGGTTGACCTCAGCGCGCCTGACAGGACCAACTGGCCGGCAGGCAGTTCAGGAACGTTTGTCCTGGGGACAAGGAATGACAACGAACAGGCTATGGTATATTACCTTTATGTATATCCCAGGGAATTCCTTGGCGAGCCCGGCATCGCAGAGGAGATTGCCATGGAGACCGGTGCTTCATGGTTCTCTTACACCCCATCCGGCTCCATCCCGGCATCGGAGATCGTGCAGGACAACATCGTGATGAACGTGCCCTCTGATGCTCCT
>CAZPUZ010000023.1:0-7252 GCA_964589875.1 uncultured archaeon | reverse complement strand
ACACAAGGACGAAGATTGATGCGTTGTACAGCGACAGAATAAGGCCTCCCGGCATGTGATGCAACAGCTTCCTTTCATGGAATATCTCCATGAAGTCCCTGGTCTTGCCGATGTGCCTGGCAAGGCCTATCACCGGTATGAAATGATGCCTTTCCATGCCGAACATGATAACAAATTTGCGGGATGTTATTTAATGTTTGCGTTTCACACGCTTTCATGAGAAACCATTGAGGATATGCAACCCTCCCAGCACCACTGCGCTGACGATGATGGACGATATCACCACGCCAAGGCATACGGCGAGGAAGCTCTTTTTCCAGTCAAGCCCCAGCAGCCATGCTATGCCTGTTCCTGTCCATGCGCCTGTGACGGGGGCGGGTATCCCGACAAAGATGACGATGCCTAATATGCCATACCTTTCAACGAACGGCCCGGCTCTCCTGTGAACCCTTTCAATGAGCTTCCTCGCCCATGAGAACTGGGAGAAGAAGCCCTCGTAAAGGTGCTTCAGGCAGAAGTATATGGGGAAGAACACGAGACTGTTCACTATGATGGTGGTCAGTATTACGGTCAGCGGGTCAAGACCAAGGCCTATCCCCAGGGGGATGCCGCCTCTAAGTTCAGCAACCGGAAGCATTGTGGTGATGATTACCGGTAGGAGTTCGTAAACCATAATAGTATTTATCCCATGGATTATTTAACAACAGAAAAAGGAACGCGAGCAATCAGTCTGCGACCTCGTCGGGGTAATCCTCTGCCTGCGGTTCCGGCGCTTCCCTGTATTCCCTGAGGAACTCACCGGGCCTCTTGACCTTGATGCCGTAGTAACCGTCGTGCTCGAGTAGATGATGGTCGTTGCTTATTATGTACTGGGCGCTGCCCGCGATGGCCGCCTCAAAATACCTGTTGTCCGACTTGTCCGAGCAGACGTCAACCCTTATGTCAGGCTTGGGTACGTATATGGCTTTGGCATAGAAGGAGATTATCTTGCTCAGGTATTCCGCCGGTGGCCGGACCTTCTGCAGTATGAAAAGGTTCTCGTCCTTGGTCCTGCCTGAATAGACTGCGAGCAGCTTCTGCTCTATGCACATGTCAATTATCCTGCTTGAATCACTCCTGCTCTTGTACCTGGCCGCTATGATTAGGTTGGTGTCTATGACAACGCGTGTCAGGGATTTGACTGGTCCCATAATCAGGATTCATATTGAGTATTAAAAAAGAGAGTAATTTGGAGGGTTCCCGAGCAGCACCTGGACCGGCCCGGTGGCTACTGTCATAATGTCGGAACTGCCGCTGGTCACATAAAGATAAGCCCCGTAAAGAAGGTAGAGAACGACGATAATCCCAATGAGCTTGAATAACATACCCATGACACCACAAGCTATTCTTTGGTAGAGATGCTATTTAACCTTTCCCTATCCGCCCCTTTGAGCAGTATGGTCTTGTTTCTTGACTTCATGCCTTTCAGAATGACGGCCTCACAAGAGAGCCGTTTAGAGAGTTCTCTTATTATCTCTGCGTTCGCCCTTCCCTTCTCAGCAGGGCTTTTCACTTCCAGCCTGCCGTCCCCATGGAGCCTGAAACTCCCGGAGCCGGGTCTTGCCTTCACATGGATAATTATGCCGCCGATGGCCTGTTCTACCTGCATAAATCATTTTTAATACGTATGCTATTATAGATATTCAATCCAGAGGATTCCCGGCAAGGCGAATATATGGTCCGGGAGTTCTTTTGGGGGATTAGTCTAGTGAGCCTTTTACAGGAGCCTTCCGGCTTCCGCAAAGCCTCAAGGGAAAACATGTAAAGGGTTCGGAGACTTTGGTCTAGGACTCCGGCTTCGGGAGTCGGCAACCTGAGTTCGAACGGCCCAACTGAATTTCACTTATCAGTCTTGACGGCGAATGCCGTCTGGGCCAGGATGTCTCAGATCCCCCATATGAAGAAATGCCCCGCCCACCCCATAGACATTCCCGAAGACAGGGAGATAGTGGACTGTGACAGCAAGCGATACCCATGGAAGCAGGACCCGAAGGGCTACTTCCTAGTAAAGCTGGACAAGGGCATGATTTGCTGCGGGTTCGTGGACGCGAAGACGCACAGGATGCTCGTTGAATTCCGCGCAAAGGACCCCGACAAGATCATCAAGGAAATTGCGGGAAGGAAGCTCTGCAGCCTCGACGGTATGGGATACATAGCCTCAGAACTCATGATAGCAAAAGATGCGCTTGAGAAAGACAAGAAATACATGCAGCGTTAAGAAAACCTTTACCTAATGCCCTTAACAAAGCCCTTGTACGTCGCCTTGTATCTGGGGTCCTTTGTCAGCGCCTTGACGTCCCGCTTGTATACCTGGTCCGCCAGCTTCTTCCCGGTCTCGGCTTCCCACTTCTTTATAGGGACGCCCTGCGACTTCTGGTTCTTGTCCCTGTACCATTCAGGGATGACGTTGAACGCGCAGAAAGGTATTATCCTGCCGTCAGTCATTGCATAATGTATGCAGCACCGCTTGACCCTCTCAATGTCGTAGTTGAACTTGTCCTGGAAGTGCATCATGCCCACGAACAGGCTCTTCTCATGGAAGGCGCCGAGTGCGTTGTAGTCGTGCTTGATGAGCGCGTTGTAGAGGATGTGCCTGAGGTTGAACTCCTTGGGTGCCTGCTTGCTGTCTATGAATGAGCCGAGCCTTCTGAGCATCTTCAGCAGCAGCCAGTGCTTGTTCTTCCCCGCTTCCAGCGCATCGGCCTGCTCGCCCAGGTACTCAAAGAAACCCTCAATGTCAACGAACCTGGTTATCGGTGTCATGGTCCCCTTGTCATTCCTGAAGACGTATGTTCCCATGCCGCATGCGAAGTGGCTGCTCAGTTCATATTCTGCCTTGCCGGTGAGAGCCTCAACGAATCTGGTGATGTTGGCTGGCGTGGGTACCGGATAGAAGTCTTCCTTGCCAACCTGGCCATTGGTCTGCTCCTCAATGGCATGTATCACGTCGGGGATGGTAATCCTGTGCTTCATCCTCTCTTTCTTCGGCATCATACCGACCAGGGAGACTGGCTGGAAGTTCACAGCGCGGACAATGTCTATGTTCTTGAAGCCGAACTTCAGTATGCCCCCAATCTCATGGTCGTTGGTCCCCTTTATTATGGTGGGCACCAGCACCACGCCAAGGCCGGATTTCCTTGCGTTCTCAAAGATGCCGGGTATCTCCCAGTGGTTCTTGGGGTTGGATTTCGGGCTGATGCCGTCAAATGAAAGGTAAAGGGTGTTGACGCCTGAAGACCTGAGGTCATGTGCCAGCTTCTCGTCAGTTGACAGGCGGATGCCGTTGGTGTTGAGCTGGACATGGTCGAAGCCTTCTTCCTTGCAGAGCTTGATTATGTCAATCAGGTCTTTCCTGAGCGTCGGCTCCCCGCCGGTGAGCTGTATGGCGTTGCAAGGCACCGGCTTTTCCCCCCTGAGATTGGAAAGCATCTCCCTTATCTGGCCCATGGTAGGCTCGTAAACGTAGCCAAGCCGCTCGGAATAGAAGAAGCAGTACCAGCACCTAAGGTCGCATCGTGTCGTGAGCGCTATGTTCGCAAGTGCGGTGTGGCTCTTGTGCATGCTGCAGAGACCGCAATCCTTGGGACATTCAGGGCTGGACTTCTTCACCTGGGGATTCTCAATCCCCTTGCCGTCATGCGCCCATTTCTGGGCCTTCCTGTACATGGAGGCATCTCCCCAGTACAGGTCCTCAAATGCGCCGTGCTTGGGGCAGGTCTTCTTTATCCATATCTTGTCGTCCTTCTCAAAGATGTAAGCCGGGATGATGCCCAAGCACTTCGGGCAGATGGACGTGGTAGTCTCCATGAATAGGCTGTCAACCTCTTTCACCATCTTTTCTTCCCCTTTGCCTGCCATATCTTTCACAACTTTTTAAAAGTATTAAATATATAAGCTCATTATTTAAATAATTTACGTGGGTTCATGACAAAAGAAAAGACCCTTGAGGGCAGGGTACTTGGCATATTCTCTGACGTGGCCAGCTCCATCGGTTATTCGTCCCTTCACGGGAAGATAATAGGCGTTCTCATAGTGAGGAAGAAGCCCATGAGCCTCCAGCAGCTGGCAAGGGAAACAGGCTACAGCGTCTCAATGGTTTCCCTCAGCCTGGATCTCCTGGACGTGCTGGGAGTCATACGCAAGGTCAAGAAGACAGCTGACAGGAACCTGTACATAGAGCTTTCCGGCGATTTGCTGGAATGCCTGAAGAAGGTGTTCGTGATGAGACTTGAGAAGAGCATATCCGGCTCGCTGGAAGAGTTCCGCAACATAAGGAAGGACGCGGAAGGCGACGACGAGGCTCTAGCCACCTTGAAAACGCTTGAAAAAGAGGTCAAGCGGCTGGAAACTTATATAAACCTGCTGTCAAAGATAAAACTGCCGTAAAGGGGGCTTCTCCGCTTATGTGAAATGGTATAAGCGGAGTGTATACCAAACAACACAGGCTCATTGATATATTTAAATACCCGAATCCAATGTGAGAGATATGATAATACCAATACGCTGCTATACGTGCGGCAAACCCATAGGCCACCTCTGGGACGAGTACCAGAAGGAGACCAAGAAAGGCACCAAGCCGGCCACAGTACTTGACAAGCTGGGGATTGAGCGCTACTGCTGCAGGACAACCTTTCTCACCCATGTAGACATGACCAGGAAGGTCGGCGTCTTCAAGAAGTGATTCTTTTGGTATTTTGACGATCTCAGTGCACGTCAAGGACCTGTGACTTTTCATGGGGTGTTCAGCTTGATCCTCATACCGGTGATATAATCAGTGGCAAAGCCGGGATTTGTGATAATTAGGGTTTAATGCCTTCTAAAAAGTCAAAAATAGAAATCCCCGGAGCAGCAAACCTACTCCAGGTCCTTCTTGTCCATTATGCAGACTGATGTCCTGAGCTCTTCCTTGTCGTTGCCTACCAGGTACTTGATGCCTTTCTTCTTTGCGAGAAAGTTCAGGTTGGAGTCCACCTTGCCGTCCAGTATGATGGCATGCGGGTTCTCCAGCGTCTTGATGGTGCTCTCAAGCTCGCTTATGGGTACCTTGCCGAGGACTTCGTTGTTGTCATCCAGTATGCATGCGGCCCTTGAGCCGACCATGCCGTCCAGAGTCTTCTTGAAGGCTTTCTTCTGGGCCGCACTGACGGTGGGTGCCCCCTCCTCGCGCTGCCTGCTGTAGCCTCCCCTGCTACGGGAATCCCTGCGGCCGCGCCTGTCTCTGTCCCTGGAGCCGGGTTTCCTGTCCGCCGTGCTGTCCTTGGAATAGCGCCTCTGCCTGGAACCCGAATCCCTGCGGCCGCGCCTGTCGCCCCTGTCCTTGATGTACTGGTCCGTGGGTTTCCTTTCCCTGAGAGCCTTGTACACCTCCTTCTTGGAAAGCTCCTCCACTTCCTTGCCTTCGGGTGCCCTTGCTATGAAGTCAATGCCTGGAGCCTTCTGCACGAGCTCCTTCGCTATGAGTTCCCCGCCTCTGTCGCCGTCGGTGAAAAGCGTCGCTACCTTCTCGTTCACAAGGCCAACAACCGGGTCCGGTATGGAGGTGCCTTCTATGGCTATGGTGTTCCTGATGCCGAACTTCAGCAGGTTCACGACATCAGCCCTGCCCTCTACGATTACGATGCTGTCCGCATCCGTGAGATTGGGTCCGCATGGAAGTCCCTGGTATGAGCTGATTTCCTTGACCCTTACGGCCTCCTTTATCTCCTCCGATATTGCTGACGTGTCGGGCACGCCGGACTCGACGAGGTTCTTGAGGATGTCCTTGGCCTTGTCAACCACGTACTTCCTCTTCTCGGAACGCAGGTCTTCCACCGACTTTAGTCCGATGGTCGCCTTGCAGGGACCGACCCTGTCTATGGTCTCCAGCGTTGCGGCTATCATGGCGGTCTCGGATGCGTCAAGGGAACTCGGTATTATTATCTTACCCTCGGATTTGCCCTCCTTTGACTCAATCTCCACTTCTATCCTTCCTATCCTTCCGCTCCTCTGGAGCTCCCTCAGGTCAAGGTCTGACCCGAGCAGGCCCTCAGTCTGGCCGAATACGGCCCCTATGACGTCGGGCTTCTCAATAACACCTTCAGCTTTGATGGTGGCTGTGATAAGGTATTTTGTTGATGTTGGTGCCAATTTTGACATAATTTCACTCCTTAACCGGCGCCAGAAATCACTGGCTGCCATTTTTTTGAAATTCAAGCAATCCTATATCATGTCCTTGAACTCTTCGATGCGGCCCTTCCCGAACCCCATCAGAATACGCCTGAGCCTTCTGTTGGTCTTGGCCTTATAGCTCGTAAGGAGGGCTTCAAGCTTCTTCTCAAGCTTCCTTCCCTCCTTGTCGAAATCTGTAAGGATCTTGTCTCCTGCCTCGCATGGAGGACAAGAGGCATCTCTTCACCCATTGCGATGGGGGAGATGAAGATTATGACCTCGCGTTCGCTTTTAGGCTTTTTCCTTTTGCATTCATTGCTTTTCAGTTCGCCGTTCATCATTTCAGCGACGCGCTGTGTGAACTTCGCCAGTGGCGTATTCTTGTCTCCTGCCTCGCATGGAGGACAAGAGGCATCTTCGTGTCTTGTATCTCTGCTATGGGACACGAGACATCTCGTCATCTCTCACTTGCTCGAGATGCCGACTGCATCTTTGTTATATTGTCGCAGAGATGCAGATATTGAGTGGGATTATGTTGTGAATTCCGAGGGATCCGGGGCAATCACATCCTTCTTGCCCTCGACAATGACCGCTCTGCATTTTAGTTCTTCAATGGTCTTTATAAAGATTTCCTTCTCCCTGTAAGAGCAGAATTCGTGCCCTCTCATCTAAGGAACTCTACGATGTCGTTCTCCGTTATCATGCCGACGATGTCCATCTCGTCCCCTTCCACGACAGGCAAGCCGCCGACATGGTGGGTGTTCATTATCTCAACTGCCTTGTCAAGCCTCTGGTCCTTCTTCACATACACTATGTTGGTGTTCATGACCTTGCTTATACTGGTCTTGAAGTTCTTCAGGCCTCTCAGGTTCCTCTTGTCGTTGAGGAACTTCAGGATGTCATATGGGGTGACAATCCCCACAAGTATCTTGTCCTTGACCACGGGCAATCTGCGGTACGGCCCGTGCACCATCATCTTGGCAACGTCAAACACCGAATGGCACTCTTTCACCATGAAAAGCCTCTTTATCATGGCGTCTTTTATCTTGATTTTTATTCCGCCTTT
>CAZPUZ010000022.1:0-7293 GCA_964589875.1 uncultured archaeon | reverse complement strand
GCTCTCCTCCTCTATTTTGCTCTCGTCGGCCTTGCTCGGCATGACCTTGAAGCTCACGCCCATCTCCTTCAGAAGCCTTCTCCTCCTAAGGGAATTGGAAGCCAGAATCACTTTCATAAACCGCGGACCTCAACCTCATCAAAGTATGGTTGGAGGATATTCTTAAACCTTTCCATGTCCTGCCTGGAATACGGCTGTTCCTTCTCGTATTCCGGGTCAAGTGTGTGGAGAGGCTTGAACTGCTGCAGGGCGAATCGCTTGCTGCCCTTCAGCCACTCTCCCATCTTTCTGAGGTCGGATTCGGTTATTATCCTAGGGAGCACGGTTGAACGGAACTCATATCCGATACCGCTTTCCCTTATGATTCCTATGGACTGTTCTATCTTCCTGATATCCACGGGCGCGCCGCTTATTTCAGCGTACTTCTCCAGCGGTCCCTTGATGTCCATTGCCATGTAATCCAGCAGCTTGTCGCGGAGCAGCTGCTCAAGCATTCGGGGGTTGGTGCCGTTGGTGTCCAGTTTGACCAGGAATCCTTTGTCCTTTACCCGCTTTATCAGCCCCGGCAGCCCTGGATGGAGCGTCGGCTCCCCTCCGGTTATGCATACCGCGTCAAGCCACTTGCCCCTCGCGCTGAGAAGGCTGAAGAGCTGCCCCTCCGGAACGTCGGGCAGCTTGTCCGGGCTGTTTATCAGGTCCGGGTTGTGGCAGAAGCCGCATCTAAAGTTGCAACCCGGAAGAAATATGGTTGCGCACACCTTGTCCGGGTAATCCAGCAGAGAAGCTTTTTCCACTCCCTTTATTTCTATGCCTTGTTCCATGTCACGCACACCCATTCATCAAAAAATCAAGCCTTGCTGAACTGGTTTTTCAGGCTCTTTCTCTCGCTGAACTCAAGCCTCTGCTTGAACTCTTCCTGTTTGCCGTCGTTCCACATCTGCACCGGCCTGAAGTAGCCGACGACCCTTGAATAAACCTGGCACCTCTTTCCGCATTCCATTCTCACACCCCCTGATTGACGCTCTTCTCCGACCCGTTATTGTTCCCGTCACACACAGGGCACGTGAAATGCTCCCCTGCTATGTATCCATGCTCCGGGCATATGCTGAATGTCGGGGTTATGGAGAAGTATGGCAGCTTGGTATTCTCGGCTATCTTCCTCACGAGGTTCTTGCATGATTCAGGTGATGATACCTTCTCACCGAGGAAGGTGTGGAATATGGTCCCGCCGGTATAAAGCGGCTGAATGTCATTCTGGTGCTCCACGGCAGCGATGGCGTCATCCGTGAAGTCAACAGGCAGCTGGGTGCTGTTGGTGAGGTAGGGCCTGCCCTTGCCCGCTGTGATTATGTCAGGGTACATCTTCTTGTCCTCCCGTGCCAGCCTGTATGACGCGCCCTCTGCTGGGGTGGCTTCAAGGTTGTACAGGTTGCCTGTCTCCTTCTGGAACTGCAGGCATTGGTCCCTCATGAACTTCAGGGTGTCTATGGCCAGCTGCTTGCCCTCAGGCGTTGATATGTCTTTTCCGATGAGGTTCATGCACGCCTCGTTCATTCCGCAGAGTCCGATGGTTGAGAAGTGGTTGTTGAACGTGCCCAGATAGCGCTTTGTGAAGGGCATGAGGCCGTTGTTGAGATTCTTCTCCACGACCTCCCTCTTTATCTCCAGCGAGTTCCTGCAGAGGTTCATGAAGTGCTTTATCTTGTTGAAGAATGCAGTCTTGGCCTCTATCTCTGAATCGGAATCCCTTTTGGCCTCATATGCCAGCCTGTTCACATTGATGGTAACCACGCCTATGGAACCTGTTGAGTCCCCGGGACCCCACATGCCTCCCGGCCTCTTCATGAGCTCTGTCTGGTTGATGTTCAGCCTGCAGCACATGGCCCTTATGGAAGACGGGTCAAGGTCGGAGCCTATGTAGTTCTGGAAGTACGGGAGCCCGTACTTCGCCGTCAGCTCAAACAACAGCTTGGCATTCTCGGAATCCCACACGAAGTCCTCGGTGAGGTTGTATGTGGGTATGGGGAATGTGAAAACACTGCCATTGGCGTCACCCTCCAGCATGACCTCAAGGAAAGCCTTGTTTATCATGTCCATCTCCTTCTGGCAGTCCGCGTAAGTGAAGTCCTGCATCTTGCCTCCCACTATGGCTTTCTCGTCCTTCATGTCCTGGGGCACCACCCAGTCAAACGTGATGTTGGAGAACGGGTACTGGCTGCCCCATCGTGATGGGATATTAAGGCTAAAAACGAGCTGCTGCATGTTCTGCTTGACCTGCTTGTATGTGAGATTGTCGGTCTTGATGAAAGGCGCCAGAAGCGTGTCAACAGAGGAAAAGGCCTGGGCACCGGCGAATTCCATCTGAAGGCAGCCTATGTAGTTCACCATCTGGTGGACCACGGTGCTGAGGTGCTTGGCGGACTTGCAGTTCACCTTGTTGGGCACGCCGCCGAAACCCCATATGAGCAGGTTCTTCAGTGAATGGCCGCAGCAGTAGCCGATGACGCCGTGTGACAGGTCGTGGATGTGGATGTAACCCTTCTTGTGCGCTTCCGCTATCTCACCGGAATACAGCTCGTTCAGGTTGTAGTTGGACATGACCTTGCCGGCGGTGTGGAGAAGCAGCCCGGAAAAAGAGAATGCCTCGTTGGAATTCTCCTTGACCCTCCAGTCTGTCTGGTCCAGATACTCGCCGATAGTGTTGTTGACATCCACCATCAAGGTCTTGGTATCCCTTATCTTCTCGTGCTGCTTCCTGTATATGATGTAAGCCTTGGCGGTCTTGTAATGACCGTTGTCAACCAGCACCCTCTCCACGACGTCCTGTATCTGCTCTACTGTGGGCACTGTCGTGCCCCCGAATGTCTCCTCAAGCACGGAAACCACCTTGTCAGAAAGCGTCTTGGCCATGGTCTTGTCGGTCCCCCCAACAGACTGCGCCGCCTTCCATATAGCCTTGGTTATCCTGTCCTGCTCAAAATCAACCTCTGTCCCGTCCCTCTTGCGGACCTTTGTCATGAGGTTCTCAACTTTCTCATAAGTAGTGAAGCGCTTGTGGCAGCCCAGGCATTCCCTCCGCCTTCTGTTGGCCTTCTCCTCGGAGGTTCGCTTGTCAACAACCTTTGTCTCCTTGCCACCACAAAACGGACAGTTCATATCATGACCCCAAATCCAGCCTAAAACCCGGCCCAAACCACCGGATAGTGTTATATTATCACTGGACAATGACTACTGTATGTTGTGTTCCTTTCCAGACTTAAACACAACATATTGTGTGCGAGCAAACTATAATTAGCCATATCACCTAATAAAGGATTTCGGTTATTCAGTGTATATTTTCTATGCTTCAGGTGGTTTTTAATTTGCCCAAGTCAAATTCAACAATGGAAATCGGGGCAGTGATATTTGATGTGGATGGTCTTCTTCCAGTATCAGGACACTCTTCCCCTCTATACTCCCGCAATGTCATAACTGATAACTCTTGCATCACAGTTCCTGTCAATGCCTGCGGGCCTGACGTCAGTGATGTCCAGATGCTTCGCAAGCAGTGCTCCGGGGACGAGCCCGCCTACCATGTAGGGAACAAGAACATTAGGCCTGTACTCGCCCATTGCTTCAGCAGCCTGTTTACGTCTGAATGAAGCTCTTCCCACAACTTTGTAACCCAGTCTGGTATTGAAAAAACCCATTTAAAGCAAATCTATCCAATGTACCTTTCGTTGACCTGACCCGAGGGCGTGGGCGATTTGCTTTTCCTTATCTTGGTCATATAGCTCTTGTATTCTTCAACTATCTTCCTGGCCTTTGGCCCGCGCAGTATCTTGGTCACCTGTATCTTCGGGAACGGCGTGCCGAACCCCTTGACCGGATAGTAGTCCACGAGAACGAAGTCGCCGGCCCTGATTTTCGCGCCGAGCTTGGGGTGGACGTTCACGGTGAGCGTGTGTCCGTCCCACATGCCCAGCAGTGCCTGGGCATTGGTGTCAGCTGAGATGACGTTCTTATCGCCTGGACGATAGACATCAATGACCTTCCCGGGATGCAGCTGCGGAACCGACATGATATCACTTCCTGCTTCTCTTCCTTATCGTTATGTCCCTGCCAACCAGCCGGTTGTCAATGCTCTGTATGTTCTCTTTGGTGAATGTCTGGCGGAATATGCTGGTCTTCATGTACCTGTTGGCAAGGTAGATGACAATGACTGCTATGGCTGTAACGACTATGGCAACTCCAAAGCTGTAAGCCAGGCCCTCTCCCGGTGGCACAAGCCTGTCAATGGCTTCCTGTATGGCATCCCTCCAGAACAATGCAGCCACGAACCCTAATGCCGAGATGATTAGCGCCAGCATGACGCCCTTGAAATCAAGCTCCTGTGCCCTTTCTTCTATTGTGGCCATAATGAAGAATTGTCATTGCAGCTTAAAAGCTAGTTCCTGCAGGGACGGATGGCGCATCTGGCTTCCAGTTGCCTGAACCTCATGTTGCTTTCCAATCATCCATCAACACCGGCATATATTCAGTGATAGCGGAAACATGATATGGCATCGTCATCTCATCCATCAGCTCGCCCATGCCCCGGCAGAATGGGCAGGGAAGCTCATCAGGCGGGCAGCCATCAGCGTCATTGGGATAGTATGTGAAAAGTGCCCATTGCTCCTGCAGACGCAGTCATGGCCGGGACGCATGATAGTATTTATCCGGAAATTTATCTCTTCAGGGCTTCCTTAAGAGGACGTTTACTGCTCAGTTCATGCTAGGGTTTCTGGCCGACTCGTATATGGGGTTCCTCGGAAGCTCCTCATCACCCATGTAATGGCTCAGGCACTGCATTGCGCCGATGATTGATGCCAGTATGGGATTCGGCGGCAGGTCAACGTCATCAAGACTGATAGGCGATTTGTATTCCATATAAAGCTCGCCCGAGCATTGCGGGCAGGCGTCCAGCTCATCGTCCTCGGTGGTCTGGTAAACGATATCCAGGCCGCATACCTTACATTTGTAGCCGAACTCGAAAAACCCATCGGACATGTTATCACATTCAATAGAAGGAATGCTGTTATTTAAACCTTTCTGAACAGGTGCCCGCCCTTCTTTGGCTTCCCTTTCCATTCCCTGAACCCGCAATCCTTCAGGAGCGGCTGCTCCGCGGGAACACCGAGCTGCTCGTTTATCTTCCGGGAGGAAACGGGCATGAACGGCTGGATGAGGATGGCTATGACCCTTAACGATTCAAGGAGGTTGTAGATGATATCCGCGAGCTCCTCCTCTTTCCTCTTCTCCTTTGCGAGCTTCCACGGCTCCCTCTCATTAATGTACCTGTTGCATTCGCGCACGAACTTCATGATCTCCTGCAGCGCAAAGTGCAGCTCGTAGTTTTCCATGTGCTTTCTTATTTTTATGATATCCAGCCTCTTCTCAAGCTCCGGCCTGCCTTCTATCTTTCCCCGGAATTTCTCGGCGAATGTGAGGACCCTGGAAACCAGGTTGCCGAGGTCGGACAGCAGCTCGCCGTTTATCCTCGCTGCCAGCTCCTCCTCCGAGAAGTCTCCGTCCTCGCCGAACGGTATCTCCTTTATCAGGAAGTATTTCAGGGCGTCCGAGCCGTACTTGTCAACTATCTTCATGGGGTCTATCACTGTGCCCGCGCTCTTGCTCATCTTCCTGCCGCCGAGATTGATGTATCCGTGGACCAGTATTGTTCGGGGCATCTCAATGCCCGCGGCCCTGAGGATGCTGGGCCATATCACGGAGTGAAACCAGTTGATCCCCTTGCCTATCATGTGGACATCGGCTGGCCAGTAATTCTTGAACTCCCTGCCGTCCGGATACCCGATTGCCGAAATGTAATTGACGAGCGCGTCAGCCCAGACATATATCTTATGTTTCGGGTCGTTGGGTGTGGTGATTCCCCAGTCCAGGTTGGTCCTGCTGACTGACAGGTCCCTGAGACCTTCGCTCTTCACTCTGTTAAGCATCTCCTTTCTCCTGTAATCCGGCTTGACAAAGCCGGGCTTCTCAAGCATCCTGATTATGAAATCCGTGTACTTGCTCATCCTGAAGAAATAACTCTCCTCCTTCAGCCATTCGGGCTTGGTGTTGTGTTCAGGGCACTTGTTGTCAATGAGGTCCTTTTCCGTGATAAAGGCCTCGCAGCCAGTGCAATAATAACCCTCGTAGAAGCCCTTGTATATGTCGCCGTTGTCTACAAGCTTCTGGAATATGGCCCGGCTGACCTTTACATGCCTGTCCTGCGTCGTCCGGATGAAATCGTCATTGCTTAGCTCCAGCTTGCTGCAGAGCTCCTCGAACCTCGTGCTGTTCCGGTCCACGAAATCCCTGACAGGCACCTTGGCTTCCCTGGCCGCCTGCTCGTTCTTCTGCGCGTTCTCGTCCGTGCCCGTCAGGAAATGCACGTCCCTCCCGAGCAGCCGCTGCCAGCGCGCAATCACGTCTGCGCATGTCTTCTCGTAAGCGTGTCCCATGTGGGGGGACGCGTTCACATAGTCAATCGCGGTAGTTATGTAGAATTTCTCCTTTACTGTCATGTAACTCTCCTGTTCCCACTTTTGTTAAGAATTGAAATAAGATATTTATTAATGGGGACAGTGGTCAGCACTTCAGCTTGTTGCAGAACAGCGTCTCCATGTCACCCTCCTCCATGGAGCCGTATACGTTGCTGCCGACTATCATTGCAGGCACGTCCGTTATATTGTACGAGTTGATGACCAGCTTTATCGCGGGCTCGCTGGTGTCCCGGTCAATGGAATACGAAACTATGCCTTCGTGCTCCTCTTTCAGGTCCTGTATGATGGCCTCCTGGCGGCCGCACTCCTGGCAGTCTGTGGAATAGACCAGGAGCACAGGAAGGATGCCATCCGTGCACTTCTCTGATATCTTCTTGGCGAAGATCCACGCCTTCAGCGAGAGCAGGTCTGCCTCCCTCTTGGTGCTGAGGAATTCCTCGGTCTCGGGGCTTGTTGATTTCAGCCTGTTGTTCATCTCGTAGATGTTGTATGATATGCTTCCCAGCGTGGCGAATATGAGATTGCAGTCAACACTCTCGCTGGCCACGAACATCTCCTCAATCTGCATGTTCTCCAGTGCCAGCCTCATGATCTTTACCTCCTGCTGGGTGTATGAGACTGTTATGTTCTCAAATATGTAGCCTGCGGTGAATCCCACGACGAATATCACGACGGCCAGCATCACCAGGAAGAAACCAACATTGGGCATACTTTCTACCTTATTTATTAAATGCAACAATAAATTATTTATTCATAACGGCGTTATTGT
>CAZPUZ010000021.1:0-7305 GCA_964589875.1 uncultured archaeon | reverse complement strand
ACTCAGGCAAGCTCATCGGCCTGATAACAGCTACAGAGATTTTCAATTCTTTAAGGCCTGACATAAGCCCGAACAGGTTCATGTTCTCGTTCAGGAAAAGCCGGCTGAAGACGGCGAAGGACATCATGGTACAGCCGGAGATAGTGTCACTGGATGATGAGCTGGAGGATGCTCTCAGGACCGCCAAGGTATTCAGGCTGCATGACATTCCGGTCTGCGACAACGGCAGGCTGGCCGGGGAGCTGGATGCTTTTGAGATGGTCTACGGGCTGACAGCGTCAAAGAAGAGGAAAAAGAAGTAACTTACGGGTTTTGATGATGATTGAGAGCATGTTCATCGAGCTGAGCATAATAGTGCTTATAGCAGTGGTTGTGTCCCTGCTTATGAAGGCACTCAGGCAGCCACTGATAATCGGGTACATATTCACCGGTATCATAGCCGGCCCATTCTTCCTGGACCTGGTCAAATCCACCGACATGGTGGCCACATTCTCCCATTTCGGCATAGTCTTCCTGCTATTCATAGCAGGACTCAGCCTGAACCCCAAGCTGATGAGAAGCATAGGCAAGGTATCCCTGATTACAGGGGTGGGCCAGGTTATATTCACTACATCCGTAGGATTCCTCATCGCAAAGGCTTTCGGATTCACGGACATATCAGCTATATACATCGCAATAGCGCTGACATTCAGCAGCACCATAATAATCGTGAAGCTGCTCTCGGACAAGGGGGACCTCCAGGCACTGTATGGAAGGATCTCGCTCGGATTCCTCATCGTGCAGGATATTGTAGCTGTCCTTATACTGATGGTAATCTCTTCCTCCACAGGCGGACTTGAAGTCATGTCCCTTAGCATCGAGTCGGTGCTTATCGGTGTGGGTGCGATATCGTTCGTGGCGTTATTCAGCATCTTTGCCCTGCAGAAGATAGTCAAGGCAGCTGCAAGGTCCCAGGAGTTCCTGCTGCTGTTCTCAGTTGGCTGGGCGCTGCTGCTGGCTGTCGTCTTCGGGTATTTAAACTTCTCAATAGAGATAGGCGCGCTGCTCGCCGGAATCACACTGTCGATATCACCATACCATTACGAGATAAAGATGAAGATGAACGTGCTCCGGGATTTCTTCATCCTGTTCTTCTTCGTCCTGCTGGGCTCCCAGATGATATTCGTGAATGTGACAGAGCAACTTATGCCTATCGCAGTGTTCTCGGTATTCATACTGGTAGGGAATCCCATCATAGTCATGATCCTCATGGGGTTGATGAAATACACCAAAAGGAACTCGTTCCTTGCTGGGCTGACAGTGGCCCAGATAAGCGAATTCTCCCTGATTCTGGTGGCCCTTGGCGTCAGGGTGGGTCACCTCTCCAATGAGATAATGTCCACCGTGACTACTATTGGGTTGGTCACCATATTCGGCTCCACATACATGATAAAGCATTCCAATGTCCTGTACTCGCACCTTTCAAGATATCTGGGTGTCTTTGAGAGAAGGGGCAGGAAGGTTGATGAAAAAATTCACCATAAGGGCAGGCATTACGATATCATCATGTTCGGGTATGACAGAATAGGATTCAGTCTGCTGGAGTCCCTGAAGAAAGTTAAAAAGAGGTTCCTGATAGTGGATTACGACCCGGAGAAGATAAGCGATCTCGCCCGGCAGGGGTATGAATGCAGGTACGGGGATGCCAATGACACAGAGCTGCTCAACGAGCTGGATTTCTCAAAGGCCAAGATGATAATCTCCACCATATCGGACATAGAGACTGACATGCTGCTCATCAAGAAGATAAGGAATATGAACAAGAAGGCTGTGATTATCATCGTGTCCCACAACATCAGTGAAGCTCTGACGCTCTACGAGAGCGGGGCCACTTATGTCGTCATGCCCCATTTCCTGGGCGGAGAATATGCCTCGACGCTGATACAGAAGCACGGCATTAACCTGAACGAGTTCCTGAAAGAGAAGACCAGGCACATAAACCATCTCAAAGTAAGAGACCGAATGAACCATCCGCACCCGAAGCGTGACAAGCACAGGTGAGAAAATCGTGCTTATTAACAAATCCCTACCAATATATAGTATGCGGGGGGCAATGCTTGTTTTCATTGCCTTGACGGCCAGCATCGTGGTCTCCGGCTGCACCCAGACCGGCCAGGTCACCGGGGACAGCATCACCGGGCAGGCCACATCTGATTCTCAATGCAGAACCGTTCAGGAAGCATACCAAGCCGAGGTCCCATACACGGAAACAGAATGCGAGGACGTGCCTTACGAGGCAGAGGAGACATACCTGCATTATGCTGAGCATGACATAGTCAAACAGGGTTTCAAGCAGAAATGGAGCCCTGAGCTGGGCTACTATCATCATGGGACAGTCACAGTCATGAACACGGACGACGAAGCCGCCTGGTTTGCTGTGGAATACAACTTCATCTCCGCTGACAGGGAGATACCCGTGACATACGGGAGGCAATACATCGAGCCCGGGGAGACCGCGGAATACGAGTTCACTTTTGACAGCCGCATGAAGGAGAGGGTCAGGAGCAGCTTCTCGGTGACATCAGAGCCTGTTGAGAAGACAGCAACAGTCACTAAATACAGGGAAGAATGCACGAACGTTACAAGATACAGGACAGAAACAATGTACAGGGATGTTGAGGTTTGTGGTTGACGGCTACTTCTTTTTCTTCTTTGCCATGTCCTCTGCAGTGGCGGGCTTGAGCTTGACGTTTATCGCTTCAAGGTTCTCCCTGAAGATGGAAAGCGCCTCATGTATCTCGTCAATGGTGCGGCCGCCTGTTATTATTATCCTTCCTGACTTGAACAGCAAAAAGGCCACCCTGGGCTGCTGTATCCTGTAAACCAGGCCGGGGAACTGCTCCGGCTCGTATTCCGCGTTTTCAAGCTGGAACGCTATCTGGTCCAGATTGAGGTCAGCCTTTATCCCGCTTGAAGCCACTATGTTCTCCACGGTGGTCTTGTATTCCCTCGGCAGGCGGAAGCCGACCTTCCTTAGGTTGGCGACGATGGCCTTCATGGCTTCCTTGAGGTCCGTCATTGACTTGGTGCCCGTGCACACTATCTTGCCCTGCGAGAACACAAGAGCCGACGCCCTGGGGCTCTGCATCCTGTATATGAGGCCGGGGAACTGTTCTGGCTGGTACTCAGTATTCTCCAGCTTCTGCAGTATCTTCTCTAATGAGACCTTCTTCCCCAGGTCAGTGAACGCCACTATGTTCTGTATCTTGACTTCAAACTCAGAACCAGGTTTCTTCTTGGTTGGCTTCTTATCTGTCTTTTTCATTGGTTTATATTGGAGGCACATAAGCTTAAATACTTTATAAAGGGTTTCTGGGAGCTGTTGCGCCGTTTATCACTCAATTACGCCCTCCTCAATCTCGTCCCTCAGCCGCCTGAGGTCCTTCTTTATGACGGAAAGGGCGTTCATGCCCCCATAACTCTTCTCAACGAACACCTGAGGCCTGGGATGGTCAAGCATGTACTTCAGCAGTCTGGCATCCTTGTCATCAGTTATCGTTCCTGGCATGATTGTAAAATGCCGGGCTAATTTTTAAGCTTTGTCACTTTCCGGTAGTCTATATGCTGCTCAAATAATGATAAAAAATGACAATCTTATATCGATTCCATCATCTGCTGTATGGCGGGTTCACTGCATTCCTGGATGGGACTTTCAGTTATGCTGCAGAGAAGAGCTGTAAGAACCTGCTCCTCGCCTTGCTCGCCCAGATGCTCGCCGGCCCCTATGCGGTAGTACTTGCCGCCTATGATGACCACAGGTATGCTGCCTTCCGGAGAGAAATGGTTGAAGACCTCCGTGTCCTCCTCAGTATAGCTGATGTCTATCTCAACCTTCCTTACATCAATCAGGTCCCCGAACTTCGCAGTTGCCTTCTCAAAGACCGGCCTCTCCCAGGAGCAGTGTGGGCACCATGTCGTTCCAAGAAAATAGACTACCGGCCTGCCTGTGACATGCACTGAATCTATCTTCTGGAAGCCGCCAATGGTTGTGACGCCTTCTGATGTGTCGATGCCCTCGAACGGGCAGATGACCTTGTTGGGGTCGCCGCCCGGATTGAATATGCAGTTGCCGGTGACAGGGTCGCATGTGCCGTACACGGAGAGGTTGTAGAAACCGTAAGCAGTGTATGCGAGCGAAAGAAACATAACTACAGTGAATACCCACGAGATGACCTCAAAATGCCTGTGAGTGAACCTGGCAACGCCCATGTTCCTTTTCATGAGAGTGCCTGTTATCCTGGCCCTGACCTTGTCGTTGAAGCCTGTCCTGCACGCCCTCAGGGTCAGCCTCCTGCTCACGCAGTCAAATGCCTCCCTGGCCCAGGACCTGTATTTTGCCGAAAAGATGCCCAGCACCGCAAGCACTACCAATGCGACAAGGCATATTGACATGTTATCACAACCTTATGCTGCGCGCCTAACGCAGCTTTATTATCTTTCGCAGAGTGTCTATAAATTTGTCCGCTTCCTCTTCCGTATTGTAAAGATATGATGATGCCCTGACAGAGCCGTCAATGCCCTGCGCGCTGAACCATGAATGCACGCAGTGCTGGCCGGAGCGCACCATGATGTTGTGGTTGCTGTCCAGCAGCATGGCTATGTCATGATATGGCAACCCGCTGACGGTGAAGGATGTTATGCCTCCCCTCTTCTCAGGGTCCTGCACTCCCACAAAGCTGAGACCCTCAACGGAAGACAGGCCATCATGAAGCTTCATGGTGAGCTTCCGCTCATGCTTCTCAATGCTGTCCATGCCAACCTTCCTCAGGTATTCGGCCGCGGCCGCCATGCCAATCTCACCTGCATAGTTCTGAAGGCCGGCCTCAAACCTCGCCGGCGGCTCCAGCAGTTTGTGCTCCTCATAGGTCGTCCATTCCACTGTCTCGCCGCCGAGCATGAAAGGCCGCATGTCGTCGTGGTGCTTCTCATTGACATACAGCGCTCCGGTACCGGTCGGGCCCAGCATCTTGTGACCCGAGAACGCCAAGAAGTCAGCATCCATCTTCTTCACGTTTATCTCGTGATGGGGAACGGCCTGGGCAGCATCAAGCAATACCAGGGTGCCGTTGTCATGGGCCGCCTTTATGATTTCCTTTGCCGGCAGCGAATAACCGTCAAGATTGGATGTCTGGACCATGGAAACCAGCTTCACGTCTTTGTTCAGCATGTCCCGGAAGCTGTCCATGGAGAACGTGAAATCGTTATCGGAAAGCACTATTCTGTGCTCAACGCCTGCGCGCCCCTGGAGAATCTGCCATGGAAGCAGGTTGGAGTTGTGCTCCCTGTCCGTGGTAAGGACCGCGTCCCCCTTCTCAAGATTCAGGGAATTCGCGACCAGGTTGATGCCTTCTGTCGTGTTCCTCGTGAATACCATCTCCTCAGGCTTCTTCGCGCCGATGAACTTCTGGATGGCCTGCCTGGCTTCCGCCCTTCTCTCTTCAACCTGCTGGCTGAGCTTGTGGATACTGCGGCCGGCGCAGGCCGGGAAATTCTCATAATAGTCGTTCATGGCCTGGATTACCTGGACGGGCTTCAGCGACATGCAGGCGCTGTCAAGATAAGTGAGGCCCTTCCCAAGGACGGGAAAGTCCTTCCTGAGCTTTTCCGGGTCCATACTCTATTACTCAAAACACAGCCTTAATAAATGCAGGCGTTTGGCAAGGTGGTTGGCTCATCATCAGGCATTTCTCAGAGAATCATATTGAAGGCATATCCGAGAAGCAGTATCTGGGGGACCGTTACTATAGGCAGAAGGATAGCGGCTCTCCTGCCTATGTTGGACGCTATCAGGCCTACCTCGGTATAATCCGTAGCAACGCCGGCCATGAGGAACGTGAAGCTGTTGCCCAGGGCTCCTGTCTGCTTGTATATCTCGAATGCCACTGGAGAGGAGCCCTCAGAGCATACTTCGATTATGGTCGCTATTATCAGCGTGATTACCAGGCCGAGAACCGTCGGTCCGAGATATGCATGGAAGAGCTCAGGCGTTATGAAGGCCCTTGCAAATGAAGCCGCTATCATCCCGACAATCAGCCACCACATCACCATCTTGGCCAGGGACCAGGAGCCGCGCAGGATGCCTTTTGCCGCCCTTGCGGTGTCAGGGTTTTTCCTGTAGGTCTTCCATCTGTCCATCATGTCCGCTCTCACGGAGAACTTGGGGCTTACGTGTGCTGCATGCTTCGTTCTCTCAATCCAACCCTTCCTGTCCAGGGCCTGGAATATGACACCCGTCGCCAGGGCGACAGCAACTGCCGAGAGGATGAAAAGAAGGGCATTCGTCCCGAAGAATCCGAAGAGCAGGATGGTTATCGGCAGGTTGGCCCACGGGCTGGCCAGCAGGAACGATATCACTGCCGGGACTGACGCACCCTTCCGGTAAAGCTCCATGGAGATTGCCAGTATGCCATGAGAGCAAGCAGACATCAGAAATCCCAGAAGCACCGAGTAACCTATTGTCCTCTTCTCGGGGCTGAAGAGGAACTTGGATATGTAGGTGTTTGGGATTATGTAGTCAATGAAACCTCCTATCACGAAACCCAGCAGGACAGCCCACCAGATGAGCATGAGATAATCATAGAAGACAGACCAGAACCCGGAAAGAACCGGGAAGCCCATGGTGGTCAGCAAGAGGTGAGCTGTCATAAGGGCAGCCAGGAGCATCAGCGACTGGTACAGCCTTTCATGGTACCATTTCTTCTCCCCGCGCATGCCATGGCCTTTTGCACATTCGGGGCAGTAGAGGCCTTTCAGGATGCCTTTCTGCTTCTCATATTCCCTCACACACCGCTCGCTGCAGAAGACCTTGCCGTGCGCATGGAGTGTGCCATTCATGCCGCATACCGGGCATGTTCCTGATTTCTTCTCCATGATTAAGCTTCATGACATTGGACTAATAAGGAAAAGGGTTTCAGAAAGGATACCTGAGAAAAACAGATGATAATATTACCAAAGAATGTGTGGGTGCTGCGGGGACTTAGCCGCACTGCGCCTCTGAAGTGGTGCCTACATTGCCACCGAAGCCGGACGAAGCGGGGTCAGAGGAAAGCTCTGTTGAGCACTCCTCGGGCGGGGTATTGAAGGCGTCACATACTGCCTGCTTGAACATCTCAGGCGACCTGCTCACGGACACCTTGGCGCCGTTTATCACCACTGTCGGGGAGCCCTGCACACCATAGAGAGAGTTCTCAGCGCTGTTAATCATGTAAGGCGGATACCTGCCGCCGCTCCATGTGCTCTGGTCCGCATACAACCCGCTGATGTTGT
>CAZPUZ010000020.1:0-7779 GCA_964589875.1 uncultured archaeon | reverse complement strand
TCGATACATCCAGCGGCGATGACGGCGGGGATGATACCTACAACCCCGGCGGCGGCTCCCCTAGCGGAGGAGCGGCAATCGTCCTGGATTGGTTGAGGAACTACACCGTAGAGGAGGTTGCATACTTCATAAGCAACAACACATACACTGAGACGCTCGCCGGTGAATTCGCGGAACGCCTGACCAACAGGACCGTGAAGGTCAGGCTGATCCACAAGCTCGGCCTCAGACGCAAAGAAAGGATGTTCTTCACCCTCCTGGGCCACAACCATTACATAGGCGTGGTCAGGATGACCTATGCGTGGGCACTCATCAACATATCATCCGACCCCATACAGCTGAACATGACCCCCCGGACGGAACATCTGGTTGACATAGACACGGACGGCACCAACGACATGGTGGTAAGGCTTGACATGCTCAGGGACAATTATGCCAACATAACCATAAAATACCTCGTCTCGGAGGCAGCATCCCTATGCGTACCTGAATGGTCCTGCGATGACTGGGGCCCCTGCGTGAACAGCACCCGTTCAAGGGAATGTGAAGACCTCAACGCCTGCGGCACGGACATAAACAGGCCCGTCACCAGCATGGCGTGTGGGGGAGAGGCGTGCAACCCCGAATGGACGTGCACTGAATGGGGCGCATGCCTGAACGGCGTGATGACGAGAGAATGCACGGACAATACGGGGTGCGGTACCGATACCGGCAAGCCGCCAGAGGAGCAGGCATGCGGAGACTGGTCGCTGTATGTGATTCTGGTAATGGCGGCAGCCGCAATTATAACGTTCTCTGTGTACATGTACGGGAAATCAAAGGGAGGACGGAAAAAGAAAAGAGGCATCAGGAAAAGACTGTTGAAGAGAAGCTGATCCGGCCGATATTCTGCTTTGTTGACCATCATATATAAGCTTTCGCAAAAATATATTCTGCATGAATGAGAGATTGAATTTCACCAACTCCAGGAAGCAGTCGCTTGTTGGTGTTCTTGAGCTCCCTGACAGGCCGGACAGTCATTTTCCTGTGGTGATATTCGCCCATGGCATGGGCAGCTCCAAGGAGAGCAAGAAGGCACTGGAGCTGGCGAGGAGACTCAAACTCTACGGCATTGCCGTGTTCAGGTTTGACTTTACCGGATGCGGTGAGAGTGACGGCCGCTTCTCGGACACGCTTGTCAGCCGCCTGGCGGACGATCTCAAAGCCGCATACAACAAGGTCTACAGCCATGAGAGGGTGGACATCAACAGGATAGGCATCGTGGGCTCCAGCCTGGGAGGGATGGTTTCCATACTTGCAGTATACCAGGGGCTCAATCCGAAGACTATGGTTCTCATATCACCGGCAACCGACTTCAAGGAGAACCACAGCAAGCCCAGGGTGGAGGACTGCATAAGCAACGAGTTCTACCTGGACACCTGGAAGAGGGACTTCTATGAGATGGCGGGCTTCATCAAGGTGCCCGTTCTGGTGGTTCACGGTGACGTTGACGATGTCTGTTTCCTGTCCGGCAGTCGGAAGCTTGCTGAGAAGCTGGGACCTGAATCCATGCTGGAAGTCATCAAGGGGGAGGGACATTACTACAAGCGGCCCGAGGGATTTGACAGGATGATGGACCTCACCGTGGGCTGGCTGAGAAGGCATCTTTAGAAGAATGATTTATCATCCGGCCTTCCTGGTTATCCCGTAGTTTGAAACGATATAGCCTTTTGTACCGGTCATTTTCAAGAACTCGGAGAACACGGCACCGACCCCCGTCCTCACGTCATCGGACAGAAGGTAGCCCCCCTTCTTCACATGAGGCCATGCGGTCTTGTATTCAAAAAGCATGTGATCGTAGGTATGCAGAGAGTCGTGGATGAACACATCTATTCTGCCCAGCTTCCTAAGAAGCTTCGGAAGCTCCTTTTTGGAATCCCCTATGATAAGATTATGCTTATCCCTGAGGTAATTAGGTATTAGCCATCCTGCTGTCATCCCTTTCGGCACGGCCTGGCATACGCGGGTCTCCCCCATCACCGTGCCTTCCGGTGGTGGCTTGTCTATTGTATAGAGCTCCCCTTTGCCGTTCTTGTTCATTGCGCAAAGTATGAATGCCGACGACCTTCCGGGAGTTCCACCAGTCTCAACTACTATGGAAGGCTTGACGTGCCTGACAAAAGCGTAAGCGATAAGAGGGTTGGGCCAGTATTTGATTTTCTCTGCTGATATAACGATGCTGGTGTAGTCTTTGTGCCTCTCCACAATATCGCCGATGAACATTTCGTCCCTGAGTGCCTCTTTGGTATATCTTCTGAGCAGACTGGGCCGACATCCTGTGGCCTTGGAGAGATTCCTCATGCGTTCCATCATGCGATAGCTGTGAAGAAGCCCTCTAATGAACATATCATCAATATTAGCCGGCAAATATTAATAAACTAAGACCAATTGCATTACCATGGACGAATATGAGAAGCTGCTGAAGAGGGGCCTGGAGAAGGTCCCCGAGAAGACTGAAGGCGAGGACAGGTTCAGGATGGCCAAGCCTGTCATAGAGAAGGCCGGTGCCAGGACCATCATAACCAACTTCCTTGAAATAGCGGGTTCCCTGAGGAGGGACCCTGATGACGTGTTCAAGTTCCTGCTGCAGCAGCTCGCCACCAAGGGCGGCATAGAAGGCCAGAGGGCCATAGTGCAGGGCGTGTTCACGGAGACACAGATAGCAGACAAGATAGGCCTGTACGCCAGGATGTACGTTCTTTGCCAGGAATGCGGCAAGCACGACACGAAGCTGGTACATGAGAAAGGCCGGCTGCTTATCAGATGCGAGGCCTGCGGCGCCAAAACGCTCGCCGGGAAGAAATGAGTGGAAAGATGGTAGAAGTTGAAGGTATCATTATTGAAAGGAATTCCCAGTCTTCAGTGAGGCTGGAAGCTGCAGGGACTGTTGTTTACATAGACCCGTATCAGATATCTGAAGCAAGGAAAGACGCGAACCTGATTCTAATCACACATGACCATTATGATCACTGCGATCCCGAGTCGGTTGATAAGCTAAAATCAGAGAATACTGTTGTCATATTCCCTGAATCCTGCGCTTCAAAGATGCAGGGAAAGACCATAAAGCCTGGGGAAGTGATGAACGTTAACGGCATATCAGTCATTGCGGTTAATGCGTACAATACAGCAAGATTCTACGGACACAAGAAGGGTCAGTGTGTTGGATACGTTGTTTCCATTGGCGGCAAGAAAATCTACCATGCCGGGGATACTGACAGGATACCTGAAATGAAACAGCTCGGCGACATCAGCATGGCCTTCCTACCGGTTGGGGGAACATATACCATGACAGCAGAGGAAGCCGCCGCGGCAGTGAACGAGGACATCCGTCCGGAGATTGCGATACCCATGCATTACGGGACTGTTGTGGGCTCAGATGAAGATGCCAACAAGTTCAAGCAGTTGTGTAATTCAAAGGTCGTGATAATATGAATTACAAATTCCTTGACGACCTGACGTCTGATATCATGTTTGAGGCCTACGGGAAGACGCCGGAGGAGCTGTTCTCCAACGCCGCCGAGGCCATGTTCTCTGTCATCTGCCAGCTTGACAAGGTTAGCGGGAAGGAGAGCAGGGGTGTCTCTCTTGAGGCAGATTCAATAGACAAGCTCATGGTGGGCTGGCTTCAGGAGCTCATTAGCATGGTTGACACCGAGGAGATGTTCTTTTCCCGTTTCGTTGTTGATTCTGTGAAGGAAGAGAAAGGAAAATGGCAGTTGAAAGCCAAGGTGTACGGCGAGCCCGTCACTCCGGAGAAGGGGGAAACTGTTGTGAAGGCGGTCACCAACTACGGCTTCAAGCTGGAGAAGACAATGCACGGGTATCTTGTGCGGGTCAGCGTTGATATCTGAGAATTCCTTATTTCATCTCATGAAAATATCCCAATAAGCATGGCGCCTATCACCATTATAGTGCCTGCGATGATATTGTGCAGGCCGTGCTTCTCCCTGAACCATATCGTGCCTATGAGCACGCTGAAGAAGATGCTGAGCCTCTTGATGCTGACCACATAAGGCACCAGGCCGTCAACGACAGCGAAGTTGAATGCGATGCTTGTTATGAACAGCGTGACGCCCAGCAGGAACGTCTCCACGAGCATCTTGCTGTTGTTGGGAACCAGCTGGAAGTCCTTTTTCAGAAAGGCGTAACTCAGAGAAAACATGAGGCATAGGGGAAAGCTGACAGCCAGGATAAACGCAGGCGAGGACTCGATTATGGCGACCTTGAACACGGGCCCCGCGACAGCCATGAGGAAGGCAGTCACCAGCATGTAGCGCGACCAGCGCTCCCGGAAAAGCCTTCTGAAAGGCTCCAGCGGTCCGGACTCGTGCATCTTCATCTTGAGCGCGTATGCCCCCACCACAATCACCATCACGCCGGTTATTCCCATGTAGCTGGGGACCTCTCCGAGTATTAGGAAGCCCGTCAGCAGGAGGAACATGGGAGTGAAAGCTATGAATGGTATGGACTTGGACATGTCCGAGTGGTCTATAGCGTTTATTATCATGACCGAGACAGTCACGTCCAGCATGCAGCCGATGATGATGGCGGGCCAGAACCATGGGCCGATGACAGGTATTCCGAACAATGGTATCATGAGCAGCGCAAACGGCACGGCGAACAGGTAGCGCAGGAACAGTATGGTTTCCTCCCTGTCCCTGGAAGTCAGCTTTATGAGGGTCCTTGAGGAAGCGGCGCTCAGTGCGGCTATCAGAGCAAAGATGAACCACATCATGGTATATTCTTTGAAACGCAACCGCTTAAATACGAACTATTTAAATAATCATTATTTTAACTATACAAACCAAGATAACAACGGTGTGATGACATGAAAGAGAAGCTCAAGCAGGCAGGGGATTTCGTCTGGGAGTTGCCCGAAGGCTCCAGGGAGAAGATGAGCGTAGGCGCCAGGATAATCGCCAACAAGGCAATCATCGACCAGGTTGAGGATGACGCTGTGCAGCAGCTTACCAATGTAGCCACGCTTCCGGGAGTCATAGGGCCTGTGGTGGGCCTTAGTGACATGCACTGGGGATACGGCCTCCCGATGGGTGCTGTCGGTGCGTTTGACGCAGAGGAAGGCATAATCTCGGCGGGGCTGTGTGGATTTGACATCAACTGCGGCATCAACAGCATCAGGACCAACCTAACCATTGGAGAGGTTGAGAAGAAAAAGAAGGAACTGGTAAAGGAATTGTACGGGAAGGTGCCTGTCGGCGTGGGCGCAAAAGGCACGCTGAGGCTGACACCGGACCAGCTTGAAGAAGTCATGATAAAGGGCGTGAATTGGGCAATTGAGAACGGCTACGGCACGAAGGATGATGCTGAGCGCACGGAGGAGAGGGGATGCATGAAGGGTGCAGACCCGTCAAAGGTCTCGGACCTTGCCAGGAAGAGGGGCAGGGCCCAGCTAGGCACGCTAGGTGCCGGCAACCATTTCCTTGAGGTCCAGAACGTCACTGACATCTATGACAAGGAGTTCGCCGGGAATCTGGGCGTGAAGGAGACCAACAGGGCCATGATAATGGTGCACTGCGGTTCAAGGGGATTTGGCCACCAGATCGCCACCGACTACCTCAAGATACAGGAAGAGGCGGTAAGGAAATACAACATATGGCTGCCCGACCCGCAGCTGGCTTGCGCGCCTGCGAATTCGCAGGAGGGCCAGGACTTCTTCGCAGCCATGAAATGTGCCGTGAACTACTCATTCACCAACCGCCACGTGATGACACACTGGATAAGGGAGGCGTTTGAGAAGGTTTTCAGGAAGACGTGGCAGGAGATGGAGATGCATACAGTCTATGCCATAGCGCACAATGTCATCAAGCTTGAGGAGCACACCGTCAATGGCGAGAAAAGGAAGCTTTTCGTGCACAGGAAAGGCGCGACCAGGGCGTTCCCGGACGACCCGGCCATCATAGCGGGCACAATGGGCACGTCTTCCTACATACTCAGGGGCACCGAGACCGCCATGGAGAAGACATTCGGCTCCACATGCCACGGGGCCGGAAGAAGGATGAGCAGGAAGGCGGCCATCAAGAAGTTCTGGGGCAGCACCGTTAAAGAGGAACTGGCGAAGAAGGGCATTGAGAGCATGTCACCGCATCCCAAATCCCTTTCAGAAGAGGCGCCCGGTGCCTACAAGGACGTGGACGACGTGATTGAGAGTGTGCACGGCGCAGGGATATCTACAAAGGCCATAAGGATGGTCCCCGTGGGAGTCATCAAGGGATGATTCATATTTATTTGGTTCATGACAATTAACATAACTAAAGCAGGCAGCGCATAGTTTGGGGAAATGGGGTATTTCACATGAAGCTCGTGTCATATCTGCAGATGATGAGGCCATTAAACTGCTTTATGACAGCCATGGCGGTATTCGTGGGGGGTCTGGTGGTATCGCTCATGCTTTCGTTCCCCTGGCTTGACAAGATTCTGCTCGCCATGGCGGCGGCGTTCCTGATAGCAGGCGGCGGCAACGCAATCAATGATTATGTTGACGTGGAGGCTGACAAGATAAACCGGCCCTCGCGGCCCATACCCTCCGGCAGCGCCTCAAGGGATGGGGCCCTTTGCTTCTCCATGCTGCTTTTCGTGGCGGGAATAGTGCTGGCCGGTCTCATCAATTACGTGACTTTTGCCATAGCCATAATCAACACCCTGGTGCTGGTGTTCTATTCCACGCACCTGCAGAACAAGATGCTGCTGGGTAACATATCCATAAGCTATCTGGTGGCTTCGGGATTCCTGTTCGGCGGGGCGGCCCTTAACAACCTGTTACTTCCGGTGCTGATATCCCTGCTTGCGGGGTGTGCGAACATGTCCAGGGAAATTGTTAAGGACCTTGAGGACATGGAGGGCGACCGCCTGTCATTCCTGAAGCGCATAGCCAAGAAGACCATAAATGCCGTGGCGCCGTCCATTGCGGAGCGCTTCGGCTTTGACGGCAAGGAAGCCAGGATGAAGTACAGTGTCAGGAGGCTCTCCACCTTCGCGGTGTTCTTCCTTCTGGTCACAATTATCATATCCCCGTTGCCCTTCCTCTACGGCATCTCTGGATACGGATACCTGGCTGTGGTCTCCCTGGCAGACCTCATGTTCTTCATAGCCGCCGTATTCGCCGCCAAGGCCACGAGGAAGAACCACTACCACAGGGCCAGCAGGATGATAAAGTTCGGCATGCTGCTGGGCCTCGTCGCGTTCATCGTGGGGACATTCGTATAGCCCTTAAGAAGGATGATGGGCTCACGGGGATTTCTGAAGGCTGATGACAATTGCTATTGCCAGAGGCCTTTATCGAACCCCGGTCTATGGCTCCGCAAGCCACTATTCTATTCCTGCCTGGGTGGCTTGAGCATGACACCAGCCATCTGCCAGGTTCCACTAAACTATGAGCCCGTATAACAGAATACTCTGTTCTATTTAATAGCCTTTATCTCGTCCTTCTCAAGGCCCAGGCCGTCTGCCAGGGACTTGTCCTTCTTGAGCATTATCCTCAGGTAGGGGAGGTGCTCCCAGATGACCTTCCTCTTTGAGCAATGGAATGCCTGGCCCAGCTTCTCCGCGGCGGAGTCCCTGTCCGCCCTCTTCTTCCTGCTCCTGGCCAGGTCAGTGAAGCGCTTGGGAGGCTGGTAAGGAGTGAATCCATGGCTGTGGTGCTCTCCCTTGGCCAGCGACACGCCCGCCATCATGTCGACCATGTAACCCTTGAACCTCCAGTTCTGCCTCTTCACTACGAGC
>CAZPUZ010000019.1:0-7788 GCA_964589875.1 uncultured archaeon | reverse complement strand
CATAGTGAATGTCAAGGCAAAAATAAAGACCGTTCCTGACTTCGGTGCGCTTGGTTATTCAATCGGCAAGAAGATAGGCAAGAAGATACCGCTGATAAAGGGCATCGAGAAGGCCAGCATAGAGCAGCTCAAGAGCTTCTGCGCTTCAGTGGCGACATACGGCGGGACCGCGCTCTTCCATATGGAAGGCATAACACCTGACAAGACAACAGCACCCGGCGAATCGGTTGAAATAACAGACGATGACATCAGCAAGGCGAAATCCGATCTCAACGATGCTGATGAGATTGACTTCGTGGGCATAGGATGTCCCCATCTCAGCCTCAAGGAAGTGGCGGATGTGGCCAGGATGCTTGAGAGCAGGAAGGTGAAGAAGGAAGTCTGGATATGCGTCGCGAGGCCGATAAAGAAGATAGCGGACCAGATGGGATATACCAAGGCCATAGAGGAGTCGGGAGCCAAGTTCGCGTGCGACACCTGCATGGCTGTGGCGCCGCTGAAAGGCAGGTTCAAGGGACTGGCCACTGATTCGGCCAAGGGCTGCTTTTACGGCAGGGGCAAGAACTCCTTCAAGACCAAATTCATGACCATACCTGAGCTGATTGAGGAGGCGACCAGATGAGCGAGACATTGCAAGGCAGGAAGGTGGCAAAGGGGAAGGCTTCCGGGGAGGCCATTGTCTCTGGGGACGGGATATCATTCTACGGCGGCGTTGAACCTGAAACAGGAACTGTGGTCGAGAAAGGCCACCCCCTCGAGGGGAAATCAGTGAAAGGCAAAATTCTTGTATTTCCCGCAGGCAAAGGAAGCACAGTCGGTTCATATGTACTCTATGACATGAAGAAGCGTGGCACGGCGCCGGCAGCGATAATCAACAGGGAGATTGAGACCATAATCGCTGTGGGCGCAATCATCTCTGATATTCCCTGCGTTGACAGGATTGATGTTGGTAAGATAAAGAATGGTGCGCAGGTAGAGGTTGATGCGGACAACGGCAGTGTTATTGTTCAATAATCCGTAATTTACAGGTTGGTTGGCATGAAGACATTTATTCTGAAGATTGGCGGGAGCTCAATAACAAGGAAGGACGAGAACAGGTTGGAGGCTCGAACCGGAGAGATAAGGCGCATCGCAAGGGAGATTAAAGGGGCCAAGAAAGGCAACCGGCTGGTAGTCGTCCACGGCGCCGGGCCCTTCGGCCACAAGATGGTGGCTGACTACGGCATCAACAGCGGAGTAAGCGGCAGCAAGGGCATTGAGGGTTTCGTGAGGACCCACAACTCCATGGAGGACCTCAATAAGACCGTAATGGATGCTTTCAGGGACGAAGGGCTGCTTGGCTTCCCGGTCCAGCCGAGCGCATGCATCACCCAGGAAGACAGGAGGATTGTGTCTTTTGATGACAGCATCATCAAGGGGCTTCTGGAGCTAAGCCCTGAGATAATACCCATCATGTACGGCGACATGGTCCTGGACAGCAAGCTGGGCGCCAGCGTGGTGTCAGGCGATGCCATAGTCCCGTACTTGGCAAAAAGCCTGGAAGCAGACAGAGTATTCATGGGTACTGACGTTGACGGCATATTTGACGCAGACCCCAAGCTCAATCCTGACGCAAAGCTGATAGAGAGGATAGGGCCGGGCAACTACGAGACTGTCATGAAAACTATAGGCGAGGCCACCACAGTCGACGTCACCCAGGGCATGAAAGGCAAGCTCATGAAGATGTTTGAGCAGCTCCACGGCATCAGTGTCCTCATATACAACATCGGCGGGAAGGACAACACATTCAAAGCCCTCTCAGGCCAGAGGATAAAATGCACTGAGATTGAATTCTGAGATAAAAGAAAATGAAAAAGGAAAGGAAACAATACAATACCTTTCCTGCAAACAATCACTTGACGAAATCAACGCCTAATACCTGTTCTATCTCTTTTTGTTTTTCTACCGAGTAAGTCTTCTCAGGCCCGTAGATCTGCGAAGACTTGACGCCTGTCACTATTAGCATCGCTCTGATGGTGTCGCCAAGCTCCTTGATAATCTGGGCGCCCCATATGACCTTCGCATCTTGGTTTATCTTTGCGCTCACGCCTTCAACTATCTCCTGGCATTCCTTGATTGTAATGTCTGCGCCTCCTGAAACGTTGACTAGGGCACCAATAGCTCCCTCAATATCCACATCCAGAAGCGGATTGTTGAGAGCCTTCTCAACGGACTCCAAAGCACGGTTGTCCGTGTCGGATTCGCCCATGCCTATCATGGCAAGGCCTCCGGAACCCATTACTGCCCTGATATCTGCAAAATCTAGGTTGACTAGTCCGGGCTTGGTTATCAATTCCGCTATGCCCTTCACTGCATTCACTAGTATCTCATCCGCCACTTTGAAGGCGGTAGTGACTGAAACGTCTGGTACGATTTCCAACAGCTTGTCATTCGGAATTACTATCAATGTGTCTACGGCGTTCTCAAGGTTTTCAAGGCCTTCCTGCGCGTTCTTCATCCTCTGCTGCCCTTCCATGCTGAATGGAAGCGTCACTATGCCTACGGTTAAGCAGCCAAGCTTCTTGGCAATATCTGCAACTATCGGTGCCGCGCCGGTTCCTGTACCGCCTCCGAGCCCGCAGTCTATGAAGACCATGTCCGCCCCTTCGAGCGATTTCTTTACGTCTTCCTTTGACTCCTTGGCGGATTCCTGCCCCACTTTGGGGTCTGCACCTGCCCCGAGCCCGCTGGTAATCTCCTTGCCTATTAGGACCTTGTGATCCGCATCCGTGTAAAGGAGATCCTGGGCATCAGTGTTAACTGCTAAAGTCTCTGCTCCTACTATCCCAACTTGCATAAGTCTGGAGATCGTGTTGCCGCCGGCTCCACCTACGCCGACCACTTTGATCTCGGCTTTCCTGGTTTCAAGGATTTTCCTGAGTTCCTCGTCTGTTCCTGATTGTGCGTTAGAAATCATTCCTGTCTGGTTATTTGACATTTGCATTACTTCATCCATATTACCCTCCCAATTTTAAAGAACATGAAACCCCAAGTCATGAGTTTACTTTGAAAGTAAGATTTTTAAGGTTTAGCTCACTGCTTCTTTTCAGCTTGTTTTTCCTCCGAAGGCTTCTCCTTGGATTCGCCTTGGCCTGGAGCAGACGAATCTTTAGCGTCTGTGCCTTTATCTTCCGGCCTTTCCAGAGGGACGTCACCCAGCTTGGGCTCTTTTTCCTTGTCTTTGTCCTTCTTTTGCTTTTCCTTGGACGTGAACTTTATCTTCTTTATCTCCTTTACCCACTCGGTTATCTTGCCCTCTATCATCTTCCGTATCACTTCGGGCAGCGGCTTGACCGTGCTGACGTGAAGCTGGTCACCCTCAACCATGGTCTCGGCCTTGATGCCGTAGAACTTTATCATCTCAGCAGCCTTCGTTATGGGGGAGTCAATCTTCTCCACTATCTTTACCTTGTATTTCAGCCCCTTTCCAGCCAGCGGATGGTTGAAGTCCACGCGAACCCTGCCGCCGCTCACGCTCTGCACCTTGGCCTGCCTTCCGTTTATGTTAACAAACATCCCGGGAACCGGGTTCATCTTCTGCTTGGCGAACTGCTTCAGGGACATTATCTTAATGAGCTTCGGCTCCCTGTCGCCGAACCCCTCACTTGGTTCCAGAACAAACTCCCTCTCGTCTCCGGGTTTCATCTGCTCCAGTCTGGATTCCATCCCAGGAACCACCATGTTGGCGCCGACGATGACAAGCGCGGGACCGTACTTCTGCTTCTCGTTGTATATGCCTTCCTTCCTGGCAACCTGCTCTATGGTCAGGTCAAAGATCTCGCCCGTCGCTTCCAGCCTGCCCACATAATCAATCTTTATGAAGTCTCCCTTCTGCATAACTCTACCCGCCATCCACCATCAACATCGGTTCAAGTGGAGTCGCTTTATTCCTTGGATTTTGTTTATTAGTTTATAAAACTTAGTAATATGTGCCTAGGAAAGGCGACAGGGGGTCATAGCTGAAAGGCAGGAGTCCCGCAAGCACTGTAATAACAAAGGCAATCGCAACCAAAGCCAGCGCAGCATACAGCTTGCACCGCGGCCTGTCATACCCGAACATCTTCGGCATGCATGTGTAAGCAAGGACGACGGCCGAAGACAGCAGGCATATACCGGCATTGGCGGCCACGTTGGCATAATCCACCAGCGGGACCGCGAAGAATGCAGCAAGGGGATAAAGCAGCATGATGCCCTGGTTAGTGAAGAAATCCAGGAGCAAATGTCCCAAACCGCCTGCTCCGGCACTCAGGGCATTTTGCGATTTGTCTCTGCCGAAATACCACACCAGCGTTATAGCAATGATAAAAATCGGGGTGTGAACAAATCCTCTGTGAATGAAAGGGAAGCCAATGCCCAGGAATCCCAGTAGGAAATCCATGTCAACCAGAAACCCCATAATAAAGGCGGGCCACTTGGGCAGCTTCAGAACCTGGGCCATCGCCGTCCCGAAGAGCATGTGGGTCAGTGTGAGCATGCATTATCTTTGTCAACGATAGGTAAAATATGCATGCTGAATTCAATACCCGTCATAGGTGTAATTCAGTATAAGCCGTCCGTTTTCGTCCCTCATCTCCATACCGTCTCCCGCGTTGTTCCATATGGCCTTGCTGCTGCCCCAATACAAGTCATTGTTGTGATCCTCTCCTTCGCCTGTGCGCAGCCTGAAGAGTGTCTTGTTGGGTGCGGTGTAGTCAGGGAACGTATAGGAATGGCCAGCCTTGTCCTTTACTGACCACCCCTCCATGTTCACAGGGTATGTGCACTTGTTGCGGAATTCTATGTACTCGTCATTAAGGTTCCGCCTGTCATCGCCATGCGCGTTGAACTTGAAGTAGTATATGCCTATGCAGAATATGTCAGGGTTTCCGGCGTACTCCCAGATACCTAGACCGGCTTCCCTGGCCAGAGACTCCGCCTTTCTCAGGTCCTCCTCAAACTCGCTGTCAGGGGGGTATATGAGAACGGACGCCAGCCCCTCTTCAACCATCCTCAGGTTGACCAGCTCGGAACCGTTGACGTATATGTATCTCAGCAGCCTGCCGTATTTGTCCCTGTCCGTCGTATCCTTCTCCAGTACTATCTCCTTGCCTCCTATGAGCTCTGCCAGGCGCTCCTTGGCCTCCCCATAGAAATGCTGACCTTTCTCAGGGGTGTCTATCCCTATCAGCCTTACCTTCTCGCCACCCGATATCTCAATGGTGTCCCCGTCAATGACTCTCATTGCATGCGTCGTGGGTACCTGCACAAGGAGTCCGGAGAAGCTGCTGACATAGAAAACTGCAAATAACACGAGAGCAGCAACCAGAACCACTTCCCATCTCATTGTCCCCACTGCTTTACAATTCGGGATAAGATTTATATTGACTGTATATAACAACGTTATAGAATTCGGCAAGTGGTATGATGAAGCCATTCTGCGAGGTCATGGTCCAGGAGGTGCTTCCCGCGATAAGGGGCATAGTAGCCAACCAGCTCACACGCAAGTACGGCATGTCCCAGAAGAGGGCCGCATTCCTTCTCGGCCTGAGCCAGCCCGCTATCTCGCAGTACCGCAGGGAGCTCAGGGGATACAGGGCCGACATGATAAAGGGCAGCGACAAGCTGGCCGACATGGTCGCGAAGTTGGCTGAAGGCCTGGCTTCCGGAGAAATCAGGGATTACGAGTCAACTCTCAGGCTCTGCCATATATGCAAAGAGATGAGAAAAAGCGGACTGGCATGCAAAATGCACAGAGAAAGGGACCCATCACTTGAGTCTTGCAGCGTCTGCATGTATCAGGAGAACTCAAGATGAAGCTTCCCTGAGCCGAACTGCTTTTCCCTCAACGAGACGCCGGCAGGCTTGGTTAGTATCTTGAAGAATGCTTTGTCTCCTGCCATAGCTCTCACTTCAATGGAATTCTCCAGCTCTTTTATCTCTATGTCACTGTCAGAGCCCACCCCAGGCAGGTCCAGGTCAACAACGACCCTGGAACCCTCCTTCTTCACGTCCGCTTTGGGCTCCTCGCAATATTTGGGTGTGGGGAAGCTCTTCACATCCTTTTCGGGCCTTTTGGCTTGCCCCCTGGCCGCGGGTTTGGGTTGCTGAATCGTCATCCTGTCCGGGCTGGAGATGCCCATCCTCTTCAGATTGTCCTGTATCTGCTTCTGCATGTCCCGGTCAACCTTGCCGAAGGTCTTGACATCCACCTTGGGGGGACTATCATTTGAGCGGTTTATCCTGATGGTGAATCCCCTCGCATGGGGCTTTTTTGTTATGTTAATCTTCCTTCCCTCCATGTCCCTGAAGAGCGGCGAAAGGTCCATCACTTCAAGGTCCCTATCCATCTGTTTATTCATCTCCTCCATCTGTTTGGACAGGCGTTTCATGAGACTGTTGAAGACACCGCCGAAGGCCCCGCCGAACATCTGAGGTCCATTATCCGGCCTGTAACCACAGAAGGGGCAGAAGTTCCATCCTTTCTCAATCTTCTTTCCGCATCTCGGACATTCCATATCTTATAATTCCTGGCGGCTTTATAAAAAATTAACCCATTGTCGTGGTCTGGACGGCTGGCAATAAAAACCCGCATTCGCAATCATGAATATGGTTTCTTCTGCCAGGCTCTGCTTGCTCTGCAAAGGGGGAAGGGCATTGTGCGGCCATATCCCATGCCCGCTGCTGCCCAAGTTCGATACAGGCAAGAGACTGGAGGGAAGGCTTTCAAGGGACATGTTCGGGCCGTCATATTCCGTCTTCGTGGGCCGTTTCGGCTATCCCAAGGTCAACCTCGGCCCAATGCTCGCTGTTGAGGAAAAGCCGGGCATGGACACCCCCCAGTCATGGCTGTCAAGAGACTACGGGGAGATAATTGAGCTGCGCAGCCTTCTTATAAGATCAAAGCAGAGGGAATCGGTTTTTTCACGCTCCAGATTCATAACCGAATCCCAGGAACTCGTGCTTGCTGACAGGCCCACTGACGTCGAGATGAGATTCAGGAAGGACCCCGTCTATCACGTCTCCTTTTCCGACGTGGTCCAGCCCATGGGCCCGAGCGGGCTGCTTGACAAGCTCAAGGTGGCGGAGAATCCTCACATACCCAGGAAGGTTGACAGGATAGTCTCGGACGAGCTCCGGGCCAGCGAGTCAGGATTTGAGCTTTACAAGGCCGGGCAGGATGTGCACAAGGTAAGCGTCATACTGAGTTCCGGCTCCCTGGGGTTCAGCAAAAGCAGGAAGCTGGTGCCGACCAGATGGTCAATCACCGCGACCGATGACATGATATTCAAGCACCTGTCGGGCAGTGTGAAGGACTACCCTTCGGTGAATGAATATATGGTGTTCTCAAGCTTCAACCTTGACAACCGCTTTGAGGTCCTGCTCATGCCTGGCAACTGGGAGTTCGAGAACTTTGAGGCATGGGCCCCCGGTTCCATGTGGACCGCCAGCCTCAAGGAGCCCGAGATACTGGCGGAATACGAGCCCTTCAGGGGCAGGACCAGGTACGCAGACCAGGAGGGAGGTGGTTACTACGCTTCAAGGCTCGGCGTCATTGAAGGGCTTCACAGGATGAAGAGGCAGGCCAAGGTCGTTGTCTTTAGGGAGGTATCCGAGGGCTACGTCGTCCCGTTAGGAGTGTGGCAGGTGAGGGAGAACGTCAGGAATGCCTTCAGGCAGAAGCCAGGCAAGTTTGCCACCATGAAGGAGGCCCTCGCCGACATAGAGAGCCGCCTGCGGCTTCCGATTTCAGCATACAGGAAGAAGAGCAGG
>CAZPUZ010000018.1:0-7893 GCA_964589875.1 uncultured archaeon | reverse complement strand
CCTGTTATGTGTGGCCGTTGCTGCCGTCTTGGGCATAGTCTCCGGGTTTGCAGGCAGGACGGCCGGTATTTACATTGCCAGGTTCCTGGCATTCTCCACGATGCTGTACGCCTTCATTGAGACCAAGAACTACTGGGAGATGGTCAGGAAGGGGTGGAGTTTCGGTACGTCTGACGGGGAAATGCTGGCCAAGCTGACAAAGACGCATAGCTGGTGCTGGGCCATATCCTGGTGCATCCTGTCCGTCGGCTTCCTTCTCCTCGCGGCCAACCTCATCGTGATGGACAGGCTGGTCAACTGAAGTCCGTGTCCGGCATTCCAGAAAACGAACACTATTGGAACCCTTTTAAAACGTGAAGGGAGGTGATAAACCATGACGGACAGGACCCTGAGAAGGCTGAGGAGAGCGCTTGACAGGATTGACGACGCAATGCTGAACACCCCGGGTGTTGAATTCAGCAGGGTCAATACAGGCAACTGGGCGCTTGACAGGCTGTATGCCATGGACAGGGCAGTCTTCTCATTCGTCCGGTCGGGTCCAAAGAAGCTCCCCATGGCCAGACGCACTGGCAGGCCATTCACAGACCTATGCAACCGGCTTGAATATAATTTTCGGAAGTGGATGTACAATGCCCTGACGAGATACTTCTATGATGACAGGAGCGTCATGACAAGGCATGGAAGAAGGGTCAGGAGCAAGAGCGAGGCCATGGTCGCCGACATGCTTGACGATTATGGGCTCACTGTAAGGTACGAGGACCCGATTACCCTGGGCGGCTTCAAGCTCCATCCTGATTTCTATCTTCCCCAAGTCGGATGCTATGTTGAGTACTGGGGAATGGCCGGCGATGACGAATACAATGAGATTATGAAGGTCAAAAGACGCCGGTACAAAAACCATGGCATCAAGGTCATTGACCTCTTTCCCTCTGACAAGGATGACCTGGCCGGCAATTTCGCAAGGAAATACAAAAAGTGTGTTGGCAAAGAGCTGGAAAGCTTATAAATCTTGGCAACCAATTGTTCAACAAGGGGCTTTATCAGCTTTCATGCTTGCACACAATCACCAATAACGGATAGCCGAAGAGGGTCTTTGGCTCATTCCTTAACCAATTGGAAAGGCTCATGCTTTAGTTGTTTCTATAACGGATTCTTCACCCGCAGGTCATGCCAGCAGTTCTGAGATTTGTCTGGCATGGGTCTTTGGTGGATTCCCCGGTGGAAAGGAGGTTTTAGTTCTTGAAATTCCCGGGCCGAAACTGATTGGCAATGAAGGACCGCATGATGTGACCTGCAGACAGTACAAGGAGTATTTATCATGAAGCTGTTGAAAAGTATTTTGGTGATTGTTGTGGCGGTGGCCCTCCTTCTCTGGGTGGGCGGAATGATCGTCCCGAACCTTGGCGCTCATATCAAGGCCAAGGGAGAGTCCATGGCCGACAAGCTGAACCACCAGGCAAGCCTGGCCGAGCTGGTCAGCATCGCCGAGCAGAAGGTCAGGGATGCGCGGGAAGAAGTGAAGCGCTACCACTTTGAGGTCAGCAAGTGCGAGGTTGAGGCCGAGATTCAGGCTGCCAAGCTCGCCGACCTCAGGAAAGAGAAGGAGAATAAGTCAAATACCCTTCTCCTTATCCGGGAGCGCTTCCAGAACCACCCGCAGGGCAAGGTGTTCCTCGTCGGCAACCCGCCGAAGGAGATTTCCTGGAGCGTCGCCAAGCAGAACGTCGTTGACCGTGTCAATGAGCTGAAAGTCTTGGACCAGCACATAAACGAGAAGGCATCCCTTCTCAGCAGACTTCAGGCTGACATTAACACGGCAAAGGTGAATCTTGACAGAAGCGTCGCCAAGATCCAGGGCCTCAAGGCGAAGATTGACGAGTGGAAGGCGAGAATCGCCGCCAAAGAGGTGGAGGTCAAGGTCAATGAGATCACGGCCGCCATCCACGGCGACCCCCTCGCCGATGACACCGACCTGGTCAATGCCTTCAGCGCGCTCCAGGACCGTTACCTGGAGCTTGAGGCCAAGACGCGCGTGGCGAAATCGTCCGCTTTGCCTTCTGAGGGCGAGTCCGCTGTGCCGTGGGAAGAGGAGTTCGTGGAGCATGAGGACGTCTTGAATGTCATTGACGGCTACTTCAATACCCAGACCACTGAGCAGATTCAGAGTGAGCCTGAGGAAGAAGCCGAAGAGCAGGATACGATGCCCGTCAGCCCGACCTCTGTGGAGGTAAGCGGTTACAGCCTGTAAACGGTGGTGTCCTTCACCGCCACAGCGCAAGTGCAGCGCGGGGGAGTTGGCTTTGCCAGCCCCCCGCGCTTTTGCGTTCATTTGTCAACTATGAGGGGCTTGATGGCAAGGAACTGAACAGACATGAATTCTTTGGAGGTGCCTGGTGATGAAGACGAAACAGAAACCGCTATATTTGTCAATAGTCATGATTTCAGCTTTCCTTGTGTTTTTATCGTCCTGCCAGACAGGTTCCAATCCAGTGCGTGGACCTGCGGAAGCCCGGCAGAGGGCGATGGCGAAGGAGATATTGTCAGTTCTCATCAATGAGTATCAGAATAAAGACGCATGCAGGAGCGCCGTGAGAGCCCTGCGGAACCTCGGGGACCCGGCTATACGGGAGATAACGAGAGCCCTCAAGGATGATGATATAATGGAGGAGTCAAAGGTGCATATGGCATCATCCATATGCGGCTCTTCGCCTGCTGCTCTGGATGCGCTGCCCGTGCTATATGATTTGATTCGTTCTGATGGGAAAATACCTTCTTATCAGAAAACCAACCTCAGAAGCGCATGTATCGAAGCCGTGGGCTATATAGGTCCGGCCGGCGGGGAGAAGAGCGCATTGGTGCTGAAAGATGTTATCGCATCCTCAAAGGACAAGCAGTTGTTGCAGAAAGCGCTGTTTTCTGCGGCGATGCTGAGAAAGGAGGCGCGGCCACTTATACCGGAACTTGTGAGGGTTGCCACGTGGGATTCTGATAGTACTTCCAGGTCGTTTGCGGTAAACGCGCTGGGCAATATAGGACATGAAGCTGTGGAGGCTGTGCCTGTCCTGCTCTCAGTTATGCGAGATTACCGGCTTAGGAATGATAGAATGGGCTGGAATCTGACAATTAATGCAGCAAATGCAATCCTTCGTATAGACCCCAATGAAATGGAGCCTGCACAATATCTGGTGGATTGCTGCTTTGAACATAAGGATGACGCTCTGGAATTCGGTACTGTGTACTCTTTTATCTTGAATCTGGGCGATGTCATGGAGCCCGAGCTCAGGAAGAGGCTGGAGAAGCCCTTCTCGCTTGACTCCCCGGACTATGAAGTCCTGAACAAGCTCAGCAAGCTACTTGAGAGGATTGATGCGGGGAAGAAGGAAAAGGAAGAATCAGGAATGCACGCGAAAGGATAAGTATATGGATGGACTGAAGCAGGGAGCCAGAATAACCTTCGAATGACTTGTGGACGACATTGGATGCCGTCCACTATATATTGTCAACTTATAGATACTCATTCAGGTCTTTGGGTCTATTTTGAAGCGGGACTAATATTATTAGTGTAACCTCTTATCAGTGACAAATGGTGATAGGTTTATAAAGCTTTGTGTCACTATTTAGTCATGACACTCCATAGTTGACGCTATAATCAATCACGATTCATGCTCACAAAATTCATAAAAATCCCATCTGGGAAACCTCGGAATACCTGACAAGTCTTCCGTTGTATCAGAGAACGTTGTACAACAACCGTGCCCGAGATTATCTGCAGGTTGCTGCTGAAATGAAAGCATTAAGCAGCATAGCCTGTTGATAGCGGTCTTGGGATTGCGGATATGATTAGTCATGTTGCTATACTTTTTCTCAACCCGAGGGAAACTCTTCTCGGATTAAATAATCGGGCGTGTGTCTTAGGATGTCTTTTGTTCAGGAATAGGGACCTGGATGTATATGTGTATGGCTGGTGGCGTATAATCCGGCCAGGACAACAATTGGAAACCTCATTGAGAGGAGAAAACCATGCAGTTCAATATGACACCAAGCATAAAGAGAAGAATCGTTCTGGGAGTTCTCATCTTCATAGTCCTCCACCTAATCTCCGGCTGCACGGTCAGCCAGGTGAAACGCCGGCTGGGTTTCGAGAAGAAGCCCGCTCCGGCGGCGCCCCTCACAGAGATTGAACAGCAGCGGATCGGCCTGCGTGTTCTGGACGCCGATATTAACACGGCGAAGGAGAGGAACGCCCTCAACGCCGCTGAGGAGGAAAAGAACCGCCTGCTCGGCGAGATTACGGATAAGGAACTCCGGGATTCTACGGTACAAACCGGGATACCTTGGGACGAGGAGATGCTCCTGTGGGTCCTCTATCCGCCGTCGGAAGAGGTGAAGTATATCAACAATGTTCCTTCCAGAAGGGTGATAATCAGCGGCATGTTCGCCCTCATGGAGGATGTCGTGCTTGAGACCACGGTGGACAACATCACGGTGAACGGGATGGCAGTTCCAATCGTGACCCGCGAGATGGTCATCAAGCAGGGGAGAGGCATTCCGTTTGAAATGCCTGTTCCGGCGGCAAAAAAGGACAAGTGGGTCAGCCGGCTGGAACCGAGGCAGAACCCGGCCGATCCGAACCAGCAGTTCTTCACCCAGGTCGTGCTGGACTCCGGCCCAAAAGGCAGTCCGAAGCCGTCAACGCCTGTGAAGGTGTTCTACGGCACTCGTATTATGAGTGCCTACAAGTACATAGGTACTCAAGCTGTGGCGGCGAAGGATGCTGTGGAGCAGAAACCTGACGGGACACTGGTAATCAACGACCCGTCGGTGCTGAAGATATTGGTCCTTCAGATGCCTTCTCCGGCACCTGCTGCAACAAACCCGTAGTGAGTGATGTGGGGAAAAATCCGGCGGGGCGATCTCACGCCCGAATCGCCCTGTCCGGATCCCCCAATTAGTAGTACAATGATTGTGTATCAGGTCCCTAACAAAACCCTATTCAACCCGATATTTCGGCATATGAAGGATCTATATCGCCGAACTACCTCACAACTCTGAAAGGGGGTGATGGTTGATGTGAATACTGTGGACAGGTTGCGCGAAATATCGGTTATCGGTATAGTCTCAGGCGTTGATAATCAGGGCAAGCATGGACCGTTCGGATTCGTATGCACTTTGCCTAAACATCAAGGGGATGTTGACGAGCTTACATTCCTGGTGCAGTTCAGGAAACCCACCGACAAGAGGTACTTCAGGCCAATGAGGCCTGCATGGGTTGAGGATGAGTGGCCAAAGAAAGGCGGCAAAGTGGTGTGCTGGAACCTGACATGGGCCAATACCGGCTGGCGAGCCGGGTTTGTCCGGAATTTCCGCCCTGGGGATGACGACGTGAATGAAAGAATCAAGAGGAACCGGGAGGTTGAGACTGAGTTCAGGTCCTCCTGGAACCGAAGAAAGAAAGGAAGGTAAGGAAATGAGTACGGAAAGTCTAATCATCGTTGCGTTGGCGGTCGTTGGAGCCGTTCTGGCCGCCGTTGCACAGCATTACAAAACCAAATATGAGCGGCTCAATGCCAATGCAAGCTCAGGAGGGAATCCCTCAAAACCCGAACCGAAGGCATCTACTACAACTTCTGGTGACGCTTCGAGGAGACCAAGCCCGAATGACCCCAAATTCGATAAGCTCCCGGATGATGTGAAGAACAATGGGACTCAATGGGTTCTGGAGGAGGAACCTGAGAAAGGATTCTGGAGCATACTTGCTCTCGGAACCATACTGCAGAGGCATAGCCATTTCATGAAGCATGCATCTCTGTTGGGTGAGTACCTTTATGCTCTTGGTGTCCTGGGTCCCATCACCAATCGTGGCAGGCAGGTGACCATGATGAAGGAAGAGGCGGTCAGACGGGGTATCATCAAGGCGGACGCAACAGCGAAAGCCCCTGTATCACCTTCTCCTGCACCGACACCTGCTCCCGCAGATCCTCCACCGTCTCCCCCTGCTTCACCCAGTGAGCCGGGGTCCGCTGGTGATGGTTCCGGTGTTGGTAACGCCGGCCCGGTTGCAGGCGGTGCTGCCAATGACGGAAAACCAGATGTCACTCTGGGGGCTTCGGGACCCTCGGTCTCGGAAGAGACGAGAGCGAGATACCAGCAAATCGTACAAAAGGTCATTAGAAACGCTGGCACGACGATTACCGTTGGCTGGCTCCAGAGCGAGTGCGGACTTGCTGATAAAGGCAGCGACGCCAGGTTGGTGCATGACCAGCTCAAGGTCGATGGGGTGATTGGCGGTGACGGTAGCGTCCTCAAAGGTTCGACGGCGGCCGCGTCCTGATTTCCGTTCACCAGCAGCAGTTCAAACCGACAACAGCGCTTTCGAATAACACGGATGCGCACGACAAAGCAAAGGAGGTATGAAAAATGCGTTCTGTATTGCAATGGATGAGAGACAACTCGCTTATCACAATGGTCATTGGGCTCCTTGTTTTCGCCCTGTTGGTGGTGGTAGTGACTAACCGGGGCGACGGGCAGGCATCAGCGCCGTCCGTGACCACGACAACCCCTGCGGTGCCTGCTGCACCCAGGGACCCGAACGAGAGGTTGGAGTATCTGAGAGACCTTTACAGGGACCTCTTGGAATCGGATTCTGTCTCTTCTCCGGAATATGTTAATGCCATCCGGAGAATCCATGAGTCTGTTCTGGCCCTCAAAGACGGGGTGGAAACGGAGCATGACGTCGCAGTCAAGGCCGCCGAGATAGTGAAGAAGTGCCTTAGCGGTTCGGCAGAAAAGGCCACCTTGGTGGAATATCTTGCCAAGGCATATGGCACCTCTCTTGAGGGGTATGTAGAATCCAAAAAAGCGGCTGCGAAGTGGGTCTATGACCCCAATCGGATGCTTGCTATTCTGGCGACCGACCCCAGCATCGGTATCCTTGACCCGGACCACATAGATCCTGAGACGGCAAAGAGGGTATTGCGGATAATGGTGGAGTCGTTGTCTCCGCCTACGGACCCGAATGCCACATCATCGGCTGCCGGGTCTGCTCCGGACCCGAACGTCACCTACTCTGTCGTTGGCCTAGATCCCAGTGACCCCAATACGCTTGACCTGAGCGGTCTGGACCCCAACGAGCGCGAGGAGATACAGAGATTGGTGGAGCGAAGAATCATGATGGGCCGTAACAAATGATAATGTCAACCATTTTGTCCGGGGACCTTTGTGTTTTCCCTTAGGTTCCCTGGCATTCTTTTCTGGAGGTCTTTATGAAAATGAAAAGTCTCATAGCGGTTTTAGTGGTGGGGTTCTTGTTTGTTATGGTGAATTTCCCCCAGGCCACTGAATCCGGAGCAGGTGTTTCTTCTGTTCCGGGAACATCAATCACCAGCAGAACTGCTGGGAATCCATCAGGGATTGCGGATCCCAATGTGATGGAGCAACTGGAAGAGATCCGCAGAAATGTGGAGACTTCCTGGAGGGAGTTCGCCAAGGATGCGAACATCGTCATAGAGAATCTTGTGCTGAACGCAGATGTCAATGCTGATATCGTTCAGATGTTCCTTGAACACATGCAGAAGATGAGGACATACTCCGAGAAAGAGCGCCAGGTTCTGGCTCTAGTAACGGAGACCATCCTCATCAAGGAGAGGGAACGCCAGGAACATGAAAGGAAGCTGAGGGACAAGAGGATTCATGGAGGTATAAACAACCTCTGGGTTCTTGACGAGACGATGGAGGCCAACCACCTCCGTGATGTGGTGACCGGCGCATACCGGGGGGACGTGCTTGAGATTCCCGTGTATCTGGCGCGGGACCCCAACCAGGCGATGTTCATCGTCCTGGAGGGGGAGGCGTTCCGGAGCAAGGCCGTTCACATAGTGACGCGGCTATACACCG
>CAZPUZ010000017.1:0-8131 GCA_964589875.1 uncultured archaeon | reverse complement strand
CAGGAGATAGCGAAGCTGCTGAAGAGGTATCCTTATGAGAAAGGCGTCATACACACCCACACCTACCGCATACAGGATTTCATACTCAGGGCGCTGAAGACAAAGAGGTTTGTCGCCAACAAGGACGCCGTGACAAGGGATTCTGTGATAAGGGAGTTCGTGGAGAGCAGGAAGCCCCTGGTGCTGGTCACGCCCAGCGCCTACGAAGGCATGGACTTCAAGCATGACATCTGCAGGTGGCAGGTCATATGCAAGGTGCCTTACCCGGATATGGGAGACCTTCAGGTGCAGAGGCGCATGGAGCTGGACCCGCGCTGGTACCGGTGGAAATCCGTTCTCAGGCTGGTCCAGACCTACGGACGCGGCACCCGGTCAGAGGTGGACTGGTGCGACACCTTCCTGTTTGACTCGTCGTTTGGCGTATTGTTCCGCGACAGCCGGGACATCATGCCGGAGTGGTTCATGGAGTCCCTGAGGCAGGTTGGTTAGCGGATAAGGCACCAGTGACACGGCTTGCGCCTTGTTGCGTCAGAACGAAAACCGTGGGGCCTTCCCCGCGCAGAAAGCTTTATAAATAACAACTATATGGTAATAACAAGTGATACCATGACATTCCTGTATTACCCGACCAGATTCGAGCTGATAGTGGAAGATGCCTTGAAGCAGCTGGGCAAAAACGAAACACAAGAATTTGGCAGGCTATGCGTTGGAGTTGACGAGGCTGTGCCACAATTTGGCTATGGTGATGATGATAATTTAATGAGAACTTTTTATTTGTTAAAGCATCCTGAACTAGCCGCTATGGAGCAACCAGAAACGACAAAAAATTGTGGGATATTCGGATTTTTTTACAGGGATATTGAAAATGCCCCCTTCCATATGGCAAAAGAATATGATGATGACAATGAACCGCTAAACAGCGTTTTGTTAACCCAGCTTTATAATGACCCTAGAATGATTCAGGAAGAAACTTTTAGTGTTGATGTTACAGAAGATTTCGCGAGGTTCCAGTATAACGGCAATAAAGATAAATTTTCATATGAAATATGTCTGCCTGAAACCGACGAACTGTCAGTTCCAAATGACATCTATAATAGATCGTGTACACGAAATAATGGAAACATATACACCCTGGCGACTGATGAAGGCCTGATCAGGGATGTGATAGCAAGGACCTGCCAGATCGCCTTTGACTACATGGTACAGCATTGCACGATGATGATTGATTATTGCTCACCAATACTTATCAAAAACCTTATGCCACCGGCTTGATGCCGTCCTGGACGATTCGCATTCGTGCCCGGGCAGATGGCTTGAATATAGACCGTTATCAAGAGGCGAGGAGAACTCAATTATCTTCGGCTTGGTGCCAACCATAGCCTGGAGAACATTTTCTGAAAGGAACATGAGATGAAGAAGATATTCGTGTATGTCCAGAGCCAAGCATTGAGAGGAACACTACACAGTGTACTGGAATTGCTACAAGAAGTTGTTTTTGTTGCTGACCCTGATAATGCACAAATTGTCTTGACTGACCGGGTCGCACCCTTCAAACATCTGGTGGGAAAGAAGCCCATCTTGGTGCTTCATATCGGCGATAAGAGAGATATTCCGCCAGGCTGCGTCAGTATCAGAATTGCGAACTCAATGGCCCAAATCACAAGCGAGCTCGCGAAGGTCGAGCCCCTGCCTCCTGAATCCGTCAGCACACCTGATAAGGTCCGGTTTGCACCCCCGCCACTAGAAAATATGCTGCGGATACTGGTGGTCGAAAACAATCCGGTACATATCCAGGCGGCACACGAGCAGCTTGCCGGTCATGATTACAAAGTGGTGGGAAACTTCGAACAGGCGTACGAAAACATTACTCAGTTCTATTTTCAGGTAGTGCTTACCGACCTGATGATGAAGATGGGCGGCACCTGCAACTGCATCGGCGAGAAAGGCGAGGAGCACATCTTCATCGAAAGCGGATATGGCTTTGCGATTGCGTGGCTGGCTTTATCTAGGGGTGTGATGAAAGTCGCCGTGCTCTCCGACGGCAGCCACCATGACCATCCCATGTGCTTTGCTATGGACGGCATGGAGAAGACGCTGAATATCGGCCGTGCAACCGTCATCTTCAGCAACTCATGCCTCAATGATGTCGGTGCCAAGGATTGGGCAGGTTATCTGAAGATGCTCACAGGGTAAACGGCAGATACAGGGAGATTTTTATGGTGAAGGCAACCTTCACGAAACGCCATCCATGGGCTGTCTCGTGACTGTCCTGCGTATTCCGAGTTATCCGCGATGCATGTGCCTGATGCAAGCGGCGGCTAATCTTATCTGATGGTAAGACAGCCTCTTTGGGGCGATAGCCGATTTCAGGCAAAAGGAGATTTCTGATGAAACTCTACACACCACTCAAGGTTCTTGATTGCAGCCTTTCTAAGCTCATCTTCGCCCTGCAGTGCTGGGCGAATGGTGTAAAAACCACTGAGAAGAATGGCTCATTCTGGGTGAGATTCCTTCCTCTAAAAGAAGCAACGAAGGACGAAGCGCATAAGGAACACTTTGACGTATTGTCGGTTGAGATGCTGCCAGCCGGCAATGTGGCAAAGATGCGCTGCCGTGTGATACTCATACCCAAACGCAGAAAGTCCAACCAAAGGAAAGATTGGGATGATCAGCTAAAGGCAGTGCTGGAATTCAACCCAAGAAGGCCAAGCGATGGCACAGGCAGAATCATCTTCTATGAATGCCAGCTTATGACTTGCGTGGCCCCTATACCAGGGTGGCTCTCTGATAAATGCCTTCTTGCCGCTGCCTGCATACTCAGAAGCGATCTTGGGGATGGCCTGGTGAATGCAGACAATCTCAAGAAACTGATGAAAAAGAAGGGAATAGGGATTGAAGACAATGAGGCAGATCGCATTATTAGTATACTCTGGGATCTGGAGGTGCTGAGACCAATGGGTCCAGAGTTAACCGAATTCGAACTCGCCATGGGATTCGAGGAATTCAGGGATGTCTTCTGCGTGACAATGCCGCGCATACCGGGCCGTTTCAAAGGCTCTGTAATCGGATTCAAACTCGGGCATGACCAGAAGAGGGTGTGGCGTTTGGTGTCCACTGACCCGAGAAAGAAGGATTATGAATACGAGGTTGCCACGGTAAGGGAAGGCGTGAGGCTTGTAAAGGGCGATTCCGTAACCTTCTGCCTCACATACCATGGGGGTTCGGAAGGCGGGGAAATAATGGCAGATGACGTCATGGTGGAACCGGATGAGAGGGATTTTTTAGGATACACGCCAGCGACCCTGCATCCAAGGAGGCTCTATCCACTTGAACCCTGGAGGGATGACAACCTTGGAACTCGACAGTTCTTTGATGAATAGACTGAAGCGATAACGAACGATGGCAAGAATCAGACAGGACAACGGAACCCCGATTCCGTTTCCTGTTCCTAATGTCAATTTATAGGTATATTAATGAAGAAGACTGCTTGGAATGCTCAGAAAAATTGAGGCCAGCCTTCTCCCCCTTTCACGTCTGTGGGCGTGAGTAACGGTATATAGATTGGGTGAGTTCAATGGTTTGCAAACAAATTTTCACGTCTGGGTAGTTAATGAGTATATAAATGTTGCCAAGAATCTCTAATAATGAATGACAAGTATTTGATAAAGACCACCATGGGAGATACGCTGACCGACCCGGGGAAGAGCATATACGTCCAGGTGGACAATCGTCATTTCCTTAGGAAGAGACCCTATGAGCTCAGCGTAGGCGACATGTTAGTTTTCCCCAAGCCTTTTGCAAGGGCACAGATAGAAGACGTAGAACCTTACCTTTTCAGAAGCCCCAGATACCAGAAGGCCTGGGACATTGTCCACGAAACCAATGGCAATGGGGAGCATATCCCGCGGCTGAGGACCCTGCTGATAAGAGGAATGAGAGAAAATGGACTTTTCGGGGAAAACATTGATGACGAGGAATTCGACAGGAAGCTGATGAAGGAAGGGACAGACTTCTCAACGCAGGAATACCAGGATATGGAGACTTATCTTAGGGAGGTACTGGTAAGGTACCCTAACATCCATATAGGCTCTGAGACACCGCAGGGATGGCTTAAAGGCCATGTGAGGGCACCTTTCAACTTCTCGGCCACTGGGGCCGGTTTACTGGAAGTTTTCGGATATGAGATAAATCCGGAATTCCAGCATTGGAGATACAAAGATGATGACAACAACGGCTTCTACTTCAACTACCGGCTGCAGAATGTTATAAGAAGCAGGATTATGTGGTACCTTAACGAATGCAGGGGCACGCACGTAGGGAAAGCCGCAGAGGAAGACAAAGGCGAGGACAACATATCCATCAGCCCGGAATATGATATTGTTTTCCAGCATTTCTTCCACAGCATCTCCAAGGACCTTGCGAGTACCAGGGTAACTGGCATTGAAAGGCTTGACTCCAACCGGAAGATAAGGAATGCGCAGGAGCATGCCCTTCCTCTTTTCGAGGGTATTCTGTTCGATACGGTCCAATTCCTTGACAGTAGCAGGAAGGGCGTCCCGGAGGTTTTTGAGGACTTTGAGGTCATGACAGCCTATCTGGAGGCAGTCACTGAGAACTATGACTATGCAATACGCCCCATCCCCGTGGAAATGGATGACGGATCGCGCGGCCTTGAAATTCCCAGCAGATGGGAGACATATATGTGTTTCCCATATTCTCTTCCGTTTCTTTTAATGTATTTCAAAGAAGAGTTGGATGACAATATGAATGAATTATTCTTGGATATGCTGAGGCTGGAAGGCAGAGAACCCAGAGAAACGACTACATTCAGGGAGAACCTGGCCATGACCATCAATGACATAATACTTGACGGGTCCATGGACAGACATTACGGATATCAAAGGGGGATGATGATGTCCCTTTTAGAGGCATATTACAGGGTAAGGCGATCCTTGCCTCCCGTCATTCATAATTATTGTGCCAGTGTTATCAGATACAAGAAAAGGCACACCGATTTCGAATTTGGCGGAAGGACTGTAACCGGCATGGACGGGCAGAGCTATGACCTCCAGATTCGGAATGCAATCCCCAAAGGCAGGGGCGGAAAGGCAGGACGGGAGAGAAAGAATGCTGAAAAGGAGCTGGCCAGGATGAGGAGACATATGAGAAACGAATTTGATATGCACTTTGATGGCGACGGCGAAAACACGAGGGGCGGCGTTTTCCTAAGCCAGGCATTGTCCGGAGCTCTTGGGAATAGGACACTCGTCACGCAGGGCGATGTTGATTATAGCCCAAGGGAGATACTTGCGAGGACATTCAGGCCCGAGATGATTGAAGGAGTAAGAAGGGATATTCTTAAACATGGAGTGTTCCTAAGAACAAGGGAGCATACCGGCAACATCCTCAGCGAATACGGCCTGGATGCAATCGTTGACCAGAGAGAAGAGGATTTCATCTGGGAACAGTTCGACATCTGACCCCATTTTCAGTCCACCCTTCTCCCTTCCGGCGAGAACCTGTATTCATTGCATCTCATGGTACAACCTGATTCTCGGGCTTATCAAGGCCTTTCACCCAGTAGATGTTATCGTATCTTTCCACTTCTCTGATTTGAAGCAGGGCCCCATGATTTATATAGTGGGTTGCACAGGAGACCCCGATTATCGGTATCACGCGCTCGTCGTTTTTGAAGAATTTTGGAACCGGAAGATCTCTGAATGCATTGGATGCGATTCCCATGAAACTGACTAAAGGTTCAGTTTCCTGCAGGTCGCCCTCTTTGAAGACGCCTCCGAAATAGCTCATGGCCGGAGTATCCATCCCGATGGCGTCCTTTAGCGGAACAAAAAAATCGGACTGCCGGAGCCTTGCCCTGCCAATGGCGTCCCTGCGGAAGATTCCCTTAAGGTCCTGTTCATCAGGACACAGGCTGACGGCATGGTTATGGTCTACCAACAGACCGCGCTTGTGTCTTCCTTTGATGCTTATGAGCGTCTCGCCGCTCTCAGCGCCAATGCTGAATATGGCCCTGTCTTCTTCATTCAGACCGTAAAGCCATCTTAGGAAGCCCTCGGCACCGTATCCGGTTACATACACGCTGCCTAACTGGCCGCTCCATGCCAGAGCGGTAGGGTAAAGACCCTCCTGCATCCTCTCGACATCTGCGGCGAAATTCTGAAGATTATCTCCGAGTGACAGGTTTCTGTAAAAGCACAGACCAACGGTATCATACGGAATCTCCCGCCTGGAGGGATCGCTGACCTCAATTCTCCGTTTCTCTCTCTCGTCATGTTCATCCAACCGATCATCTGCAGAGAGGCTTATCCTCGCTTCCGTCTCATATTCATCCAGCATCTCGTCCACTGACCTGCCATCAGCCTGACCCTCCTGCAGCATCTTGAGGAACCTGTGGATATCCGAAGGGATGCCGTCCACCGTAGGAACCTCCACTTCACCACCTGCCCTGTAATCGGCATTCCTGAAAGACATGAAAACCGGCGGGTGGCCGGTAAAGGTATTGGGTTCTACCTGGAATTCCAGATAATCGGCCATGCTGCCGTCGTTGATATATATCATGTCGCCTCTTCTGGCTCCGCTATCTGTATACATGCCGAACCTGTGCGTTACACTACGGCCATGAATCTCCTGTTCATCAAACCCTTCCATGAATAGAAAATGAACAAAAAGAAATATATACTGGTTTGAATGCTCTTTCCTGGTTAACCGGCTTTCCACCCTTCTCCCTTCCTCCGTCAGCAGGCTCGGGGGATTCATAGGGAATATATTGGTCTTCTGTGGAAGGAGATGTTAATATCAATCTCTGGATTTAAGAGAAAACACAAAAGTCCGTCCTGATGTTTGTTTTTCAATAAAACCGTTCTTAGCTAGTACCAGCAGATCATTTCTTGCTGTCTGATAAACAACCCTATACGTCTCCATGATTTCCTTGATTGTGAATATCTTATTCGGGTTGCTAAAGAATTCTTCCAGTATCATTGCTTGCCTCCAGTTCAAATTAGGGTTTTCGTGGACGAGCTTCTTGGCTTTCTCTTGCTCAATCTGCTTCTTCTTGATATAATCAACCGTCTCGTCACATGAATCCTTGATGCAGTCCAAAAGATATTTTATAAAGTAGGTCAAGTCCATCTCATCATATTCTGTGTACAGATAAGCAAGGTCATAGTTCTTTCTTGAACGGACTATTCTTCTGGACAATGCCATATATTCAAAGAGCCAGTACCCTTTGGAGAGTATGTACCAGTAAAACACGCTTCTGGCTGTTCTTCCATTCTCATCGTTGAAAGGGTGTATATATCCCAGTAAGAAATGGAGCATTACCCCTTTGATTATGGGATGTATGAAATCTTCAGAGTCATTGTTTGCGAAATCGCAAAATTCCTTGATAAGGCTTCCTAATCCCTTATAATCCGGGGGCCGGTGAGCAACGAGCTGGGGATATCTTCTTTTACTGATTACTATCTCATTGTTATCCCTGAATTTTCCTACATCCTCATCCTCTATAGTGTCTTTTGTGATACGTTCCTGTATCTCCAATAACAACTCGGGGGTTATCCTCTCCTTCCTTTGCTCGTAAATGAATTGCATAGTCTCGTAGTTATTTAAGACCATCTTTTCGCTCCTGTTTCTGGGCTTCCTTCTCTCCCTCAGCATGGCTTTTGCGGCCTTTCTCGTGGTAGCTGCTCCTTCAATTATGCTGGACGCGATTGCTTCTTCCATGAGCGAACTGATTATGTAATTCTTCTGCAGGCCCAGTGACTTTGTCTGGACCTCTATGTTGCCTGCAAGGAACTTGTCAAAATGATGGAGCTTTCTGTTGAAGTCTGGAAGGATGGAGTATTTCATCTTTATCGGCCCGATTTCGATGTGCTCATACTTCTCGGAACGAAGAAGCTTCATGAACGTCCATGCATATCTTCTTATACGCTCATCCGGGATTCTGTATCTCAATTCTGAATAGTAGAGATATCTTCTGTTGTATTCAAATAACCTTTCCAGGAGTTTATTTCTCTTGATGGTCTCGAACATCTCGACTGACTCATCCCTGAATATCTTCTTCCAACTTATTGGCTTTTCAGGCAGCTTCATGGTTATCAACTACTAATTTAGT
>CAZPUZ010000016.1:0-8481 GCA_964589875.1 uncultured archaeon | reverse complement strand
CCTTTCTCTCTCAGTTGTAACCTACCCTGCAATAAATAAACGCCGGCACCATTCTGTCTTGCGTGCGGCTAAGCAGCCGATGCGTGCCGGTCTTGCCTGATTCATAAGGCAACAGGGTTTTCGGAGAAGCCCTGCATGAAGCCTTTGGATGCGATATAGTAAGCATGATGGAGCCGTCGCGAAAAGTCGCATTAAAACGCGACACCATAACGAGGCGGCGGCTGTGTTGTATTGGAGGATAAATTATATAAAGAATTCGACACCTTTAAATCAGAAGAACTGCAACTTGTCTATCTTGTCCCGGGTCTCCGGGCTTATGCTGCCAAGGTTGTCCCGCGGCTTGGAAGCGGCGGTCTCATGATGCACGGGCTGCTCCTGTTGCTTCTTCTTAGCGTCAAGGTCCTCGCTCACCAGCCGCGTGAAACGCTCCCCGCACGACCTGCACTGGTATATGGCCTTTGCGATTATCTTGGGCGGGTCCACGTTCTCCAGCACCTGGACAAGCTCCTCGTCAACCAGATAGGCTTCGCCGCCGCACTTGGGACAGTACATGGATAATAATTCGCGAAGCCTGTTAATAAATCATTGCGGCCGGGATCATGTGTGCATTCTTTTTAAAAATTTTCAATACAAAAGGTAATATGGCGAGAGACAAGAGTTATCTTTCTGGTGTATTGATTGAGGTTAGCCACGAGACCCAGCTCGGGGATTATCTCCGGCAATACGGCCTGCGTGACAGCCCGGACAGTTTCATGGTGCAGGGCGACGGCGTCATCCTTCTCAAGAACTACGGGAATTTCGCGGCCGAGACAAGGAGATGGAGAGAACAGCTTGACAATTCCATTTGAACATGTATCTTCAGATTCGGCTATTCCCGCCATGTGGGTTCCGAAACCTCCTTGTATATTCAGATTTTCTGGACGAAACCGGGGCTTGGTTCAAACAGCATGCCTTCCCTCTTGAGGCGCTCCAGCAGGTCGTCAATGTTCTCTATGCCCGCTTTCTTGGCCTCTGACTCAAGCTCGTTGACCGGTATCTCTTTCTTCTTGGCCGAGAGGTCAGTTATCAGGTCAAGCAGCTTCCTTATCCTGGAGCGCTCGCTGTATGTGGTCCCGCCCTCGCTCTTGTCCACGTCAATGGAGCCTGTCTCCGGATCATACCCGAGCTGCCTCAGCGAGTACTGCATCAGCCGGATAGCTCTCTCGGCGTCCTCCTTCCTCACGTAGTCGCTGAGCTGTATCTTGGCCGAGGCCTCGGCAAGTCTCATCAGGCCTTCAAACTGCCTCAGCGTTATGGGTATGGGCGCGTTCCCACCCTCCGCCTTCTTCCTTGTGCGCAGATAGAATTCCTGGAGAACCTTGCCCGTCTCCGGCGTGAGCTTTGGGGTGCAGTGGGACTTGGCATATGCTATGTATTTCCTCACTATCTCCGGCATTATCTCGGGGTCGGCTTCCCTGTAGTCGCCCTCCCGCGCCTTCAGTATGTGCTCCACCACCTTCTTGTCCTTCTCCGCGTTGGGCACGTCCCTGAGTATGAACTTCAGGTCAAACCTGGAGAGCAGGGTATCAACAACGGTTATCTGCTCCGCTATGGACCTGTACGCGTCAAACCTTGAGAACTTGGGGTTGGCACCAGCGAGGACGGATGTCTGCGCAGGAAGCGTGGCCATTATCGAGGCCTTTGCTATCGAGACGCTCCCCTGCTCAAGCGCTTCGTGCATCGCCACCTGGTCACCCTGGTCCATCTTCTCAAACTCGTCAACGGACAGGATGCCCTTGTTGGCAAGTACTATCGCGCCGGCCTCAAGTATCCATCCACCCATCATCTCGTCCTTGGTTACTGTGGCGGTGAGACCTGCTGCCGTTGTCCCCTTGCCGGAGACATACTTGCCTCTGGGTACTATGGTCGGAGTCAGCTTGAGCAGCTGCGATTTCCCGGATGCAGGGTCTCCCACCAGCAAGATGTGGATGTCCCCCCTGTAGTGGGTGTTATCCTTCATTGTCCTGGGCACGCCACCGAACAGCTGGAGTATGATAGACTCCTTTATCTCGTTCATTCCGTAGAGCGAGGGTGCCAGGGAGCCGACCAGCTTCTCGTACACCATAGGGTCTTTGGACAGCTTCTTTATCTCCTTCTCGTCCTGCTTGCTTATCTCAATGCGCTCCCAGCCGGTCTCCTTGGGCTCAACGTGGTTGGCTTCAAGGTATATGTCAAGCTTGGTTGATGTGGTCTTCCCTTTGGGCATCTCACGCAGCACGCCGGTTATGCGCAGCCTGTTTCCGGGGTCGGATATGCGCCTGCCCTCAGGTGACACAAGGTCCTCTGTGAGCAGCACGTTGACCTGGGAAGGCTTCTCTCCCTCAGTCAGTTCGAACGGCTCGTCCAGCGTTATCCACCTCGTGTCCCTCAGTGTCTTGTCCTCCTGGGTGAAGACCCTGTTGCCGCAGCTTGAGCACTTGAACGGCTTTGATATGAAACCCGCCTTGATGGGCTGGTACATCTGATGGTCACAATCGGTGCACTTCCAGATGGTCTCGGTTATCTCGGGCCTTACCTCGGAGGCCCTCCTGACTATACCCTCAATGGAGCTGAATTTGTTGAGGTGCCTGGCCCTCAGGTCCCTGATGCTCACATCCTCGGGCATATTGGAGACGCGGACGTGGACCTCCTTGGCTTCCGTGACTGCCGAGACCGCGCTGGGGAGGACTATCTGCTTCATTGACTCCCCGGCAAGCTCAAAGAATTCGTCCGGGTTCTCTGTCAGCAGCTCGCTGAACTCCCTGCCGTACTTGTGCTTGTCCATCTCATTGAAGTCAATGACAAGAGCGGAATCCTTGTTGGCCGCTTTGAGCAGCTCCTTGGAATACCTCTGATGAACGAATTCCTTGAACTTCGCTATCAGCTCCGATCTTCTCTCCCCGGCAACAGGCTCAGCTTCTGGCATAGAATCAACTGGATGGTAGAACAAAGAAATTATAAAATGGAGATTTATAATGATTATACTTGGTATTTCTTCAGGTCAGGGACCGCCGGGACATTGCTGCCTCCCCAGCCGGGATGGGGATTGGAGTCATCGTTCTGCCTGTACCCGGCAGCCTGTCTGCCGGGCAAATACAATATATTGTGTTTCACTGGTCTTCCATGGCGGCGATGCCTGGGATGAAGCCCGCCCAGTTTTCCGTCCCCGGAATAATCTGCCATCTGTTATATCTTTGTTTGGGCGGCCATAAATACGGTTCAGAGCCGCGCTAGAATACAAGGCCCCTACCCTTCAGCCATTTCTCAAGCCCCTGAGCATTATCAAAGACATAGGACTCAATACCAAGCCGCCTCGCCCCTTCCAGCTTCTTTTCATTATCGTCCGTATAGACGACCCGTTTTGCGGGCATGCCAAGCATTTCCAGAGCGATTTTGAATATCCCTTTGTCCGGCTTCCTCAAGCCGACCTCGCATGACAGCACGACAGACGAGAAACCTTCAAGCAGCCCCATCTTCCTCATCTCTTCCACGTGGAGGTTTTCTGTGTTGGATATGACGCCTGTGATGTATCCGGATTTTCTTAGTCTGTTCGCAATCTCAAGTGTTCCATCAATCCTCCTGGTTTCACGGGCATATACCATGCCCCAGACGCCCCTGAGGTTTTCAACCGGCGTTTCTGAATCCAGCTCTTTGATTATTGATTCCAGAAACCTGTCCTCGGTGATTTCACCTCTCTGGAAACCCGGCTCTGCCCTATGTATTGTGTCCATGGTCGCATCTCTCGGCCTTCCCAGAATCACTGCAAATCTTTCATTCAGTATGTTGTCCGTGTTGTTGACCAGAACACTCCAACATCAAACATCACTGCCTTTATATCAGCCATCCGACAGCTCCTTCTCCGCAAGCTTGTAGATTTCCGGCGTGCCGATGTCAAACCACTTGCCTTCCCTGAAGACATGCGCATGAACCGTCCCTCTGGAATGCATCCACTGGTTGAAGAACCCTATGGTGTCCTTGTCGTTGCCTTCGTCTATGTACTGTTTTATCCTGGGAAGCACCTGCCTGGGGTAGTAATATATACCTATGGAAGCCAGCGTGGTCCTGGGGTTCTCTGGCTTCTCTTGGAAATTCAGTATCCTGCCGTCGCCCCCCATCTCCACGACGCCATACTTGGCAGCTTCCTGAAGGCTCTTGGTGTCAAAAATCGTCAGCACCGCATCCTGTTTGTCCCGGGAGAAGGACAGGAAGTCGTGGAGACGGAATGTAAACACGTTATCCCCGTTTATGACCAGCAAATCCTCGTCAATGCCTTTCTTCTCTATGCAATACTGCAGCGCGCCTATGGAGCCCAGCTTCTGCCCCTCATCCGTCGCGGGCTCAATGATTATATCAAGCTTGAAGCCTGTTCTTGCTTGGTTCATCCATTCAGAGAAATGGCTGCCGAACTTCTGGTTGGTAGAGATTATGACTTCATCAACGCCGGGCACGCCCTCAAGCTTCTCCATTATATGATCAAGCACCTTCTTACCGGCCAATGGCAGCAGGGATTTGGGGCAGCTCTCGCAATAGCCTCCCATCCTCTTGGCAAACCCTCCTGCCAGAACAAGCACCTTCATGTCACCACCTTGGGATATCACTCTATGTCCAGCGCTTTCTTGAGCTTGGCCTCGTCATACCCTATGATAATGTGACCGTCAACCTCCACGACTGGGACAGACATCTGCCCGGACCTCTCTATCATGGCCTGGGCCGCTTCCTGATCCTCCCCAACATTGACGTCCTTGAACTTGATGCCGTTCTTCTTCAGGAACTCCTTGACCGTCTCACACCATGGGCACGTTGTCGTGGAATACACGACCACCTCAGCATCCATGTCAACCATAATAACTCACCGGTTTTTGATGTTTAAGTTTGATATCAAGCTTATAAATGTTTTTCGTCCGTGGCCCGGCAACCCAACAGTCACCTTTTTAAATAGACCGTCAACAAAATAACCATAGCACTGTACGCTGGCAACCCGGTAACAGTGTTGATGCCTTTCCGCCAGTGGCTAGGTCGGGCCGGATACGGTTCGCGTGACCCGGTGATTTAAGGTGCTTGAGGGTTGCTATACAAAGGAGGACGATACAATGGCTGAAAACGTTGAATTCCAGACAATAAAAGCCGAAGAAGTAAAGTTCGGCAAGAACAACTTTCTGGAAATCGCCAGGAAGAAGGCAGTCACCGAAGAGGGTGCAAACGAATTCGTTGCAATCTCCAGGGGATTTTTCCTTCCTGACGGAACCAAGAGGTTCAAGAAGTCGATTGCAATACCGGACGAGGACGCTGTAAAGACTTTCATCGCAGAGAAGATAAAGTCAGTGTAAGCGGCTTATGGAACCGATAACAAAGCTACCAGATTCAATGAGATGACGATGACGGAAATCATAATTCCCGAAGTCTTTTGTTTTATTTTTCTTGATGCATGCGGAAGCTCCGATTCCTGCTTCCGCCCACCTGCCCCAGCAATCCCCGCGAATGGTGTCAATGTTATTAACCACACCCGCCTATATTTACCATGAGCAGACTTAGTTATGGGGATACCAAGGACGATGACGCTGAACTCAAGCTCATCTCACTCAAGCACTGCCTTGACAATGCAGTACATCACGGCGGCAGGGCCAGTGTGGGGGCAGTCATAGGCAAGATACTTGCCGAGAAGCCCGAGATGAGGAGCGATGTGGGCAGGGTTAAGATAGAAGCTGAGCGGTGCGTCAAGACCGTGAATTTCTTATCTCCGGAGGAGCAGAAGCGAAGGCTGGGCCAGCTGATGCCCACCAAGAAGCCGAAGAAGCCGAAGAAGGATGAGCTGCCCGAACTCAGGAACGCTTCCGAAGGCAGGGTCGTCACGAGATTCGCTCCGGCACCAACCGGTCCCCTTAACATATTACAGGTGCTCAGGGCGCTCTCTCTTTCATATCTTTACTCAAGGAAATATAAGGGGCGTTTCGTTCTGCGTTTCGAGGACACGGACACGTCAGGAAAGATAGAAAAGGAATTCTACGGGATGATAAGGAACGACATCAGGTTCCTGGGCATCAAGTGGGACTCCGAGGTCATTGAATCCAAGAACATGGAGACTTTCTACGAGCACGCCGCCATGCTGATAAAGAAGGGTGATGCATACGTAGATTTCACCAAGCCCGAGGAGTTCCGGAAGCTCAAGCTCGGGAAGAAGGACCCCGAGACCAGAAACGCAACGCCTGAAGAGAATATGAAGGCATGGCAGGAGATGCTGGACGGCAAATACGGGGAAGGCGGAGCAGTCCTACGCTTCAAGACCAGCATGAAGGACCCCAATCCTGCCGTGAGGGATCCCGCCATATTCAGGATAGCCAAGGGCAGTCACCCGCTTGAGGGCAACAAGTACAAGGTATGGCCCCTGTACAACTTCGCCAACGTCGTTGAGGACCACGAGTCAGGCATAACCCATGTGTTCCGCGGCAAGGAGCACCAGCACAATACCGACATCCAAAACCGGATATATGACGCCCTGGGATGGGAGCCTCCGGAGGTCGTGAACTTCGGCATGATATACCTGCCCGGCAAGAAGCAGCACACGAGGGACATCAAGGATTCTATAAAGAGAGGCCATTACTCGGGCTGGGATGACCCGAGGCTGCATACCATAGCCGCTCTCAGGAAGAGGGGATACCAGGGAAAGGCATTCCTTGAGGCTGCGCGCATGTGCGGGCTGAGCAAGAGCGACATAAGGTTCTCAATAGAAGGTCTTGACGCCGCCAACCGAAAGATAATAGACCCCCAAGCGAACAGGTACATGGTGGTGTTTGAGCCGAAGAAGATAGTCCTTAAGGATTATCCACACAAGATAAATTTCGTCACAGAACCCCTGCATCCCGACTTCCCCAAGAGGGGAGTCAAGAGGCTGCAGATAGACCCCAAGGCCGTCTATCTGGACGCTGAAGACATGAGTAAGCTGAAAGGCAAGACGTTCCGTCTCAAGGGCCTGGCCAACTTCACTCTCAGGGGCGCCACGGGCAGGTATGCGGGGGACGAGCTGAAGAAGTCCATGAAGAAGGTGCAGTGGGTCTCAGGTTCACACATAGACGTTAAGCTAACGGTCCCTGAAGAAGACGAGCTGGCCGTCAGGAAGGGACTGGGCGAGGCTTCCATGACCAAGCTCAAGCCCGAATCCATAATACAGATGGAGCGGATAGGGTTCGCCAGGGTTGAATCGTTGGGGAAGGATTCCGTCAACCTCTTGTGGCTTCATAAATGAGGAGACTTCTTGAAATCTTTCTGAAAAGGCAGCAGCCTAAATCACGCCCAGGCTTCCCAGGGCGTTCCTTATCAGTTCGCCGAATACAGTGCTCGCCCCCATAGCAATGAGGAAGTACATGGTCACGCCAATGAGCATTATCTTGCCCATCTCGTAGTACATGGACATCTTGTTCTCCCCCACGCTTATCTTGTTGACGAACATTGCCAGTATGGCCAGTATCTCTATGAGGTAAATCCCTATTATCAGCTGGAATACCTCGGGCGATATGGATGAGTTCATGTTGAAGAACACGTCCCCTATGTTCTCCATGCCCATGGCCGAACCGATCTCAATGCTTCCCAGATACTGCCCGAGGCCGGCAAGTACCTGGACTATGACGTCGGCCATTGAGACTATGAGTCCCGTTATAAGCGGTGTCAGCATATAGGCCTGGAACTTCATGCTGGAAGCCGTTTCCGAGAGCATGTCCCTTATGTATTCCTGGGTCTCCCTGATGTTCTTCAGGTAACGGGCTATCCTGAGCATGCTCTCCGACGCGTAAGTGACGCCCTTCTTCGCTGTGTCTATCACAGCGTACATGACATTCCTTATCATCTCCGAGGGGTACAGCTTCAGCGCACCGTTGCTCTCGTCAAAAAGCGCCATCTCAAACGTCATACCGAGGTTCCTGATGTTGTTCAGAGCCACTCTGAAGAGTCCGGAAATCTCCAGGTCCTTGACATCCTCAACGCTGTTCTGTATTGCCACCTCGGTGGGCGTTCCCGCGGCTATATGATTACCCAGCTGGAGCAGGGCCACCTCAAACTCGCTTTCCACCTTCTGGACCTTGTTCATTATCCTTATCCTCTGGAAGTTGCCGAGTATAAGGTATACGGCTATTGAGATGGCTATGCCCAGTATGACGAGTCCTGACATGGCGAGGGAAATGATGTTGAAGGATTCCCTCTCGCTGACGCCGGCGAAGAGTATTTCGGGGTTGGTTGCGAAATAGAACATGGGCAGGGCCATGAAAGCAACCAATGTCACCAGTGCTATGGGGAGCACCGGGACCTTTTTGCCGCCGGCGATGAAGTAGCCGGGCGGTGGCAGGTCAGGATGTTTGGACACATCAACGGCGGAGAATGTTGAGGGCCTCTTGTTGAGCGTATTGTTGATGAACCATATTATGACAATCGGAAGCGCTATGTCGTAACCTATCACGAAATGTATGGGGATGACCA
>CAZPUZ010000015.1:0-8772 GCA_964589875.1 uncultured archaeon | reverse complement strand
CAGGGCGCAGGAGATAATGGCGCTCCTGGGGGGCAACCCGCCCGACTGCCCGGTATACATGGAGGGTATGCTGTGGGACGCGACAGCCATACATACAGCCTATCCCGAGCACCTGTCCAAATACCTCCAGAAGAGTATATTCAAGTACGGCAAGAACCCATTCCTCTCCAAGATATTCCACAGGGTGGCACCCAAGGAGAGGAACGGTGTCATTGACTCATCGGAGCCTGCCGTTGTCATAGCAACATCAGGCATGCTCATAGGCGGGCCTGCTGTTGAGTATCTCAAGGGTTTCGCGCCCGATGAGAAGAACACACTCATGTTCGTCGGTTATCAGGCCGAGGGTACGCTTGGCAGCCGCATCCAGAAGGGGTGGAGAGAGATTCCCATGAAAGACGAGACGGGAAGGACAAAGACCCTTCCCATCAAGATGAACATAGAGACCATACACGGCCTCACCGGCCACTCGGGAAGGAATCAACTGATCAATTACGTCAAGCACCTGCGCACGAGGCCCGAGCGAATCCTTGTGGACCACGGCGAGAGCAGGAAGTGCGCGGAGCTCGCCAGGGACCTGCACAAGATATACCGCTGCGAGACCATGGCACCCAAGAACATGGAAACCATCAGGCTTAGATAGAGCATAGCCTGGGCTGTTTTGTTGAAAATCAAATTAAGAAAGAAAAAGCAAGGAAATCAGTCCCTCATCACTTTCGCGTAATGCGGCGTCAGTATCAGCCAGTCCTGCTCAACGCCCGCGATGTCGCCGTTGTTGGCTGAGACTGTCTTCTTGAGTTTGTCCACGGCCCTCTTCAGTTCACCAATGTCCTTTTCCTTGAGAGCTTTTATTTTCAGGAACACCACGTTGCCGTCCCTCACGGACCTGATGACCCTTTCAGTCTCGGAGAAATCGGTTATCTTCTCGACCTTTATTCCTATGTGTCCCATCTTCTTGCGGCTTGCCTCCATGACATTGACCTCAATGAACTCCTCTGCAGGCTCCGTGTATTCCGGCTGTGAACCCCTTCCAAAAAGTCCCAACATGCTTTAACACCTCCACTTTCAAATCTAAAACGTAATTGTCAGATTCGTGTTATCTAATTGGAAATTAGGTTTTTAAGCTTTAATGCAGTCATTACTGGACCGGTTCCGGCTGTCCCGCGAATAAGCATTATTTATATTAAGGAATCAATTGACATCATGGACAATGCAGAATACAGGGTGCACAGATTTGAGATTGACATGAATAAAGACCAGGGAAGACTGGAGCAGTTCCTGAACAGTTTGAAAGGGGAGGTCGTTACAATCATCCCCGGCGTTGAACCGACATTCAAGCCCATGGGCGCCACTGCAAAGGTGAAATTCCTCCTCATCATTGAAAAAACGGCTGGATAGAGAGCATCAGCAGGTATCATTTCTTCTTTCTCAATTCATAGTTTTGAGATACCCCAACCGCGATTAAGGTGATGGCTGACCCGAGAATCGCAGCGCCCAATGGCTTATTGAATTGTGCCAGAATCATACCGACAGGTGTCATAGAAACACCAATGATATTCAATGTCATATTCATTTCAAATTTGCGCGTCATATTATAGCTATTTGTGCCGGTGGTTAAATAATGCCGGTACATTATTAAGTACAAAGAAACTATATCCCGTTGCCCATGTCCTCGATGACGGACACAGTGTTCCATATCATGGTCCTGGCCGACATGGAAAGGTTGGGATCGTTGGCTGCTTCGTCCAGAACAGAAATAAGTTCCGATATCTTCTCATTGTCAGAAGAGGGCCTTTCAAAGACGCCCATGCTCACCTGCAGGGATTCCTTGATGTTCCTCGGGACGCCCCTGTCTCCCAGGATTTCCTGGATTAACTCCATTACGATCTGTTTGTCCATTGTTACTACCCCATCCCCCGTTTTCTGATTTGTACAAGCCGGGGTTTCTAATTGATTTGTTTGATATAGTAATCAGCCCGCACCTTTTCCCTTGGACATGCTGTTCTGCAGCTGTTCCTTTAATTCTTCTATCTTATCCTTTATCTTCTTTTCGCTTTTTTCTATGTTTTTCAGCCTGACCTTGGCGAGTTCCTGCTTTTCCATGAGCTCTTTCTTGGCGTCAGCCTTGGTGGTCTTGAGAAGCAGGGGCCCTGATATCTTGAATACCTCACCTTCAGACTTTTCCAGCTCCTTGGAGGAAGCATCAAGCTCCGAGACCTGCATGTTCAGGCTCTCCTTCTGCATCATGAATGCCTGGAGCTGCTGCTGGTACATCTGCGCCTGTCCCAAGAGCTGCTGAGCCTGCTTCTGGTCGTCGTCCATACTATTTCGCCTCCACCCTCTTGGTGAGCTTGGGCCTGTCCTTCTTCAGAATCCTGTATCCGCAGTAAGGGCATTGTATCTTCCTGGCTGTCTCCAGCTTTATCTCAATCTCCCTTCCGCAGTTGAGGCATCTGTACATACACTCTCCAATAATAATGATTCAGGAAGGCTTATAAGCCTTGCCCGCCATCTTGTAATGGCATTTGCCGCATTCCCAGATTCCGCTCGCCTTCCTCTTGAGGCCGGGCTTGATGCATTTGGGACAGACATGGACGCCTTTGTGGATCTTCTGCACGTCTCTGAACCTGTCCCTCGCGCTCTTTCCGTACTTTGAGCCGAATCTCGCAGAAATGCCAAGCTTCTTGGTCTTCATTGTATCACGCCTTCACTTTATCAAGGACCGCCCTTATCTCCTTGCCCTTGGAGGTTGACAAGTCAAAAGCCTTCTCAATCTCCTCCATCGTCAGGGGCTCGGTCCCGCTTTTCTGAAGCGCGCAGATATTGCCGTCATCCTTGGTGGTTACAGTTATCCATGTCTCAGCGGCATCCTCTTCCTCTCTTGAGCAGTCCAGGATCATCTTGCTGCCGATTTTTGTCGCAGTCACGGCCACCGGCTTGCATGTTATCGGCAGCGGATTGTCGGTCTTGGTGCCGTACTCAACATTCTCGCCGTCAAACTTGGGGAACTTGGCGTTCATAAGCGCCACAACGGCCGCCACAGAACCGCAGTCTATGAGATTGCCGTCGTCGTTTATAATCTGGAGGTCAACGCTGACCATCCACACCTTCTCCCCTTCCTCAACGCACAGTTTCTTGGTGTCAATCATCTTTGATTCCCTGATGCCTCGGTCAACTACCCTGGCAAGCTCAATGGCCTGCTCAGTGGGCGGGCCTGTCTCGAAATCAGGCGAAGCCAGAGGGGAAAGCTCTGCACCTGTCATAAGGACGCCTTCATCCTTCTTGTCGGGGAACGGCGTTCCCATGCCCATCTTGACGCCGGCTATTATCTCGGTCTTGCCCAACCTAACCCTTGCAGAACCGTCCGCATTAGCTATCACACCAGGCTCAATCTCCATCTTCCTGAATTCATCAAGCTTTCTGCCGTCAATCCTCTTGTCCGCCTGGGCAAGGGCTGTGACATGGTTCTTCCTCAGTATCATGCCTTCACCTCCGGCATCCATCTGTTTCTGAGAGCCTCTTTCTGTTTCTCATAAAGCATCTTGCATCCCTTGATGGCCAGCTCCATGACCTTCAGGGTGTCCTGCTTGGATAGGTCACCGTCCATCTGGACGAGAGATATCCTGTTCTCTTCCGGTATGTAGGCTACAGGAAGGTCGCAAGCCGTCAGCTCTTCCTCTTTGCCCGCAAGGTCTATGACGTACTCGCCTTCAATCTTGCCCGCGGCCACGGAAGTTACAAGACCCTTCATGGGCACGCCCGCGTCAGCGAGTGCTATGGAAGCGGCGTTTATGCCCGCTGTTCTGGTACCCGCATTGGCTTGTATGATATCAATGTAAACTTCAATGCCTGCCTTGGGGAACTTCTCAAGGAATATCACCGGTTCAAGGGCCTGCCTTGTCACCTTGGATATTTCCTTGCTCCTTCTTGAGGGTCCCGGCCTGCATCTTTCCTTTGTAGAGAAGGGCACCATATTGTAGACTGTCTTCAGGTATGCCCTGTCAGGCACCTGCACCCTCCTAGGATGGAGCGTCTTGGGACCGTACACGGCAGCTATGGCTGTGGTGTTGCCAAGGGATACCATGGCTGACCCGTTGGCGTTTGGAACTACGCCAGCTTTCATTGTCACGGGCCTTATCTCATCAATTTTCCTTCCGTCTTCTCTTTTCATCATTATCACCTATTCCGCTTTCTCAACGGGTTTCTCATTTGTCTCCTCTGTCTGGGGATCGGGTTCATGTAGCCCTCCTCCAAGAAAGGCGGAAACCCTGTCAGTAAGACCTTCAACGTGGGCATTGTCCTCAACGAGCTTGATTGCCTCAAGCGCCTTGTTCTCATTGTCGCCCTCCAGCCACACAATGCCATTCTGGCCCACGCTTATCCTGCAGCCCGTCCTTGTCTTTATCAGGGATATCATGGACCCCTGCTTGCCTATGAGCCTCGGCACCTTGGCCGCATTGAACTTGATTATCCTTCCAGTCCTGAACTTCCTCGCCCTGCTATCGTCCATTGATATGTGTATGGAATTGAAGCCTGAGGATGATATCTTGGCATACAGGACATCCCCCACAGTATAGTACTTTGAGAGGTCAGTCTTGGTGGTGTCAATGAACTCCTTCACCCCGGAGAGTGGCAGGAAGGCCTCTGTGGTTGAGCCGATATCAATCACCCAACCATTGGATTGTATTTCCTTGACCTCTCCTATTATCATGTCGCCTGCCTTCGCCACGTAGACTTCATTCAGCGCGACTACAGAAACGACTCTGCCACTCACCGACAGGAAGCCTATCTTCATGGCGAATATGGAATCACCTCTCCTGTAGCAGTTCTTGCCGGGAAGGTAATCCATGCTCTCAACGAGCTTTTCGCCGGGGACAACAAACTCCCTCTCTTTCTTAAGCATATTTTCCTTGCCGGGGGTTTCCGCCGGCGCATCTCTCTTGGTTTCCTGAGTCATCATAACACATCCTCAAATGGTTTTAAATAATGATTGCATAGCTTTTTATACATTCTTCCTTGACACGACCTTGACCTCGGCCGTCCCGGCTGTCAGGCCGTTTATCTTCTCATAGACCTCCGTCTGCCTCCCTGCAGGTATCTCTATCATGCCGGACCATGTATCAGCCTTCCATTCCTCGTTCTTTACTGGTGATATGCTGTGCAACACCGAGGCGGCCTTGCCTGCATGGCTGACCGGTATGGTTATCATGACTTCAATAGTCTCAAATGATATTGGTATTATGTCCCTTATCGCATCCAGCACTGCCTTCACCTGCTCATCGGCCGGCTTGAAAGGGTCAATGGACAGATGCGCCTCGTCCATGGCATTTAGTATCCTCTGGGGCGGATGCGGCATCTTGGTCTGCGGGTTCACTCCCTGCTTGGATATGATATCAGCAATCTGTTTCTTCTTCTCGTCAATGTGCTTCCTGCGCTGCTCTGTGGTCAGCTGGACCTCTCCTTCTTTTATTATGGTCCTTGCTGCCTCAAACACATCGCTGGTGCCGAAGGCCTTGTCAATTTCGTGGGTGGAAGCCCGCTCACCCTTCTTGGCGTCTTTGAAGATCTCATTAGCCGCCAGTATGTTCTTAATATCATAGTCCCTGCCCTTCTTGAATTCAAGGGCCTTCTCAGGGTCAACCAATATCTCAAATTCCTCGCCGCTCTTGTGCATCTTGGCTATTACGGCATTATCTACGGATACCATATCAATCACGCTCTGGGTTCCCGTGTCCTTAAAAAGAGTTATATGAGCTTTTTGATTTCATTCTTTGCGAACCTTTTCACGCCGTCTTTCTTCACAACCACTATCTCCGCATTGTCGCTGGTGGCATCCTTCTCGGCGGCCTTGAGCGCTCTAAGAAGCAGTTTGAGTCCTTCCTCATGCGGCATGCCTTCCTTGAACCCCTTGTTGAGCACCTTCTTTGCTTTGTCAGCGCCCCTTCCGATGGCCTGCGCCTTCCAGCTTATCATAGTCCCTGAGGGTTCGGTCTCGTAGAGAATGGGTCCATTCTCATCAACGCCGCCAACCAGGAGCCCGACGCCATAAGGCCTGACTCCGGCATACTGCGTGACCATGTGCTTCCTGTCGCATATCTCCCTGGTAAGGGATGATACCGATATGGGTTCGCCGTATGTCACTCCGTTAACCTGTGCCTTCACCCTGGCATAGTCAACCAGGTTGCGGGCGTCAGCCAGCGAGCCTGAGCTGACAATGCCTATGTGGTTGTCAACTGTATGGACCTTCTTGTAATCGTCTGCTACCGCAAGCTGCATTGAGGGCTTCACAGTGCCAAGTATCACACCGTCAGCTACCTTTACGCCCAGTGATGTGCTTCCATTCTTCACCATCTGCCTGGCATACTCCACCTGCAGCAGCCTCCCGTCCGGGGAGAACACTACTATGGTCCTGTCATACGCCATGTAAGAAGGCGGCATGGGTTGTGGCATAACTCTTAAAAGAACCTAAGTTCTCATTCCTCCTATGTTTATAGTCACATTGCTTCTTTTTCCTTTCTCCGACTTATATCATATTTCGGCTAGGGGTATATAAATGTTTATTTTTCCAATCAGGATTATGGAGCTGCATCTGGAAGCCGTTGTCGTGGCCATTGACGGGGCCGGCCACATAAAGGAGAGGGTAAGCGATGTTTCTGGTTTCGCCCTAAGGCTGGACGGAATCGAGATAGACGGTGTCTCCTTCGGTTTCTCGGATAGCGGGGACGTGATGCTCGTGACCATGAACGGAGAGAATCTGTCCGATGATATCACCACCAACTATCCAGCCAGGCCTCATTCGCCGATTATGCAGATAGGATTCAGGGATCCTGCGGCACGTCTCACTGCCAACACGCTGAATAAGCTGATGAGGCGCATGAACAAGATTTTCCCGGGTCATAGCCTGCTCATCAGGGACGCCGGGAAAGCTGATTGACCTGCGACAACATGCGTCTTTTGTTATATGCGAATCAGATTTAAATCAGTCATGACAATAATTAACCATGCAGGATGACAGCGACGAGAGCGACATTTTCAGGCCCAACATAAGCCAGGAAGAGCTTGAGGACATGATGTACACCTTGGAGAAGGACCATCAGGAGGCCCTGAAACTCAAGAAGGAGAACAAAATACTAAGAAAGAAACTGGAAGGGGTTATCCAGAACAACCAGAAGATGGCGGAAATTATCAGCAAGCTTGACAAGAAAATGCATGGTTCTGACATTCAGCCCAGAAACAAGCTCATCTACTCATATCAGGAAAAAGGCATGGTGGACAAGAATCTGGACAAAAAGGGCATCATGGAACTGAGGAAAAAGCATGTGACGATAAAGCAGATAAACCAGCAGCTCAACGAGCTGGTTTCCATGATGGAGAAAAAGAAGGATTAAAATATATAAAGGCGGAAAGCAAATAATAATAAGCGGTGTTAAAAAATGCCAAAGAAAACCAAGGAAAAAAGCAAGGACGAGCTGATTGGGGAACTTGAGGGCCTTGTTGACGTTCTTTCTAGCGACATGATAACCGCCCTTGACATAAAGAACGAGAAGAAAAAACTTCTCAAGCAGATAAAGGAACTCAAGGCGGAAGAGAGAGAGCTAAAGGACATGGTCGACGAGCTCAAGGAAACCAGGACTAAGATGGAACAGGAACTGGAGAGGAAGGAGCAGGAGGAGGATTCCCTGAAGCTGGAGATTGACGGGATGAAGGAAGACAAGGCCAAGGCCGAGTCGGAGAAAGTGACGCTGGAATCCCAGATAAAGCATCTCAAACAGGAAAAGGAAGAGATAAACACCTCCCTGGAAAAGACCAACGACATCCTCATAAAGCTCAAGAACCACATTTCCGAATTTGACGAGGATATCAAATCCTGATTCTTTTTTCCATTTATAGCATTTGCGTAGACGAGAGTATATTGTTCATTGAATTTTCAATGTACGACAGTTCAGCCCTGTCGCTCTCCACTACCGCATGAATAGCACCACACTCGCCCATCTTCTCGTGCACATCTGCATGGGCGGATGCCGACTGTTCTGAAATTTTTTTCCCGCCATATTCGGTATTGAATTTCTCGATCATCTCCTGCAGCTCAGAGGTACAGTCAGCGAATTCACTCTCCCTGAACGCAATCCTCTCTGAAATGGTCGAGTAACGTTCCCTGAGCCTGATATATTCAACCAGGCGGCTGTCATCATGGAACGAGAATCCCTGGTAGTAAAGCGGGTTTTGCTGCCTGCTAACCGGCCGCCTGTTGTTCCCGAAGGCCATGCCTTCCTCTTCGGTAACCATTATCCACGCATGGTCAGGCTGCGAGAAGTTACCCAAGGACACAGTGTTGCCCAGAACCACGGCCGAACTGATACCAGACATGCCAAGCAGGGCCTTGTCAGCAAGGCATGAATACGACTCATCAAAGAATCCACTAGCACCGGAAGGCCCGAGCTGCTCCATTATATCCGCTGCCTTCGTGAGGTTGGTTTCGGGCCGGGCAGTGAGCTGTCCCGTGATGGCGTCCCCGAAGGTTATCAGTACAGCTACCACTACGACAACTGCTGCGACGAGCGGTATAATCTTTGCCATGCTTTATGCTTGGCATAACGGTTAAAAAGGGACACATGTGCTCAATAAGGTTCGCCACAGTCTTCCGGGCAGTTGCAGCCATTCTCGCCCTGCCCGCAGATGCCGTTTGAGCAGTTGATGCAGATGAAGACATGGGGCACTCCCACCTCGCAGAAGTTGTTGGGGTCGGTCGGCTGTACCTGAGTGAGGCCGTCACAG
>CAZPUZ010000014.1:0-9507 GCA_964589875.1 uncultured archaeon | reverse complement strand
AGAAGGAAAATGCCGCTGGCAGGAAAGAGACGAGAGAAGGGGAACATGCCAAGAAGAAAGAGGACAAGAAGGAATCAAAGCCAGTAAAAGAAAAAGACGACTTGAATCAACCTAAGCAAGCCATCAAGCCCGGAAAAGAGAAAGACGGCTTGGATAAATCGGCCAAAACCATCAAGCCTGTTGAGGGATACGACCCGTGGCAAGTCCTGCATTATCCGCATCTTGCCGAGAAGAGCATGAACATGGTTGAGCTGGAGAATAAGCTCATTTTCGTCGTCAGGCGCAATGCCAAGAAGGAGCAGGTAAAGGAAGCTGTGGAGAAGGGCTTTGGTGTCAAGGTCCTGGCGGTGAATATCATGATAACAAGAAAGGGCCACAAAAAGGCCTACATAAAGCTCGCGCCGGGATACAGCGCAGCAGACATAGCCACAAGGCTGGGTATGATATAATTATGGTGGAGATATGGGAAGACCATTGAGAAGCCAGAGGAGAGGAAAGGGCTCGCCGACCTACAGGACGGTCCCGAGGAAGTTCATGCCCAGGCTGCTTTACAGGGAAGTTGACGGCAGGGTAATTGACATCATCAAGGACCCGGTCAGGCATTCGCCCCTTGCGATGATAAGATATCATGATGACAAGAGGGGCTTCATAATAGCCATGGAGGGCATGGGGGTGGGCGACATGGCCTCTGACAGGATAAAGAAGCTGAAGGACATATCAGAGGGTTCCCAGATATCGTGCATTGAGTCCTCGCCCGATTCCGGCCCCAGGATATGCAGATCTCCGGGTTCCTCGGCGACCCTGGTCTCAAAGACAGACAAGCAGGCCATAATACAACTGCCTTCAAAGAAGACCATGAAGGTGAGCATTGAGTGCATGGCAACCCTTGGAGTACCAGCCGGGGAAGGAAGGAGAGAGAAGCCGTTTTTAAAGGCAGGAGCCAAATACCACTTGATGAAATCCAAGGGCAGGCCGTACCCAAGGACATCCGGCGTGTCCAAGAACGCTGTCGATCATCCTTACGGCGCCTCAGGCAGCGGGACAACAAGGTCGCCCGTTTCAAGGCACTCGCCGAGAGGCAAGAAGGTCGGCTCAATATCGCCGAAGATGGTGAAGAGGAAGAGATAGGAGGAATGGCCGCTAGCGCGGCCTAATCAGATATGCCAAAGAAATTCACGTTCAGAGGAAAGGAATGGGATGAGATCAAGGTCATGAGCTTGAGCGATTTCAGGAACCTGGTCTCCGCGAGGGAGAGAAGGTCCCTGAAGAGGGGATTCACAGAGAACCAGAAGAAGCTGCTGCTCAGCATACTTGAGAACCCCAAGAAGTTCCACAGGACGATGTGCAGGCAGATGGTGATTATCCCGCAGATGGTCGGTGTAAGACTGGGAGTGTATAACGGCAAGGAGTATGTGACGGTTGACATCAAGCCCGAGATGGTGGGCCACAGGCTTGGCGAGTTCGCCCATACCAGAAAGAATGTCCAGCACTCATCGCCGGGATTCGGGGCAACCAAATCCAGCAAGTACGTGCCCCTGAAGTAGAGGTGACATATGCTCAAATATGCGCGAAAGGCAAACCCCAAGAAATCCGTCAGGGCCTATGGAAGGAATCTCAGGATATCTACCAAGAGCTCTGTCATAGTATGCAAAGCCATAACCAATACGAGCATTGAGAAGGCCAGGAAGAAGCTGCAGAACCTGATAAGCGAGAAAGACGACCTTGACGGGAAATACTACACCAAATGCACCAAGGAGATACTGGGGCTCCTTAATACCGCGGAGAGCAACGCAGAGTCAAAGGGCCTTGAGCCGGAGAAGATGGTGGTTCATGCATCGGCACATAAAGGCTTCAGCTACAGGACGCCCCGGAGATTCAAGCTTGCCAGAAGGACGGGCAGGATGACCAACGTGCAGGTGGTTTTGGAGGAGAGATGAATGCTGAAGGATTATTTCGTCAAGCAGGGCATAAAGGAAGTTGAGATAGAGGAATTCATAAGAAAAAAGTTCCCGCTCGGCGACTATTCCAAGACCGAGATACAGAGGACACCTCTCGGCATCAAGATAGTCATCTATACAAACAAGCCCGGAAGGATTATCGGCAGGGGCGGCAAGAACATCAATGACATGACGGATGCTCTGAAGGCAAGGTTTGAGCTTGAAAACCCCCAGCTTGATGTCAAGGTCATACCCAACGCGAACCTTGATGCCAAGATAGTAGCCAAGCAGATAGCTTCAGCGCTTGAGAAGGGATACAACTTCAAGAAGATATGCAACCTGACAATCAAGAGGGTCATGGGAGCGGGTGCCATTGGCGTCCAGATAGTTGTAGCTGGGAAGCTTACCGGCGGCAAGGGTATGACCGGAAAGTTCACTGAAGGTTACATAAAGTATGCGGGCCAGCCGGCTGAGGATCTGGTAGACACTGGTTTTGAGGAGGCACAGACACAGCCCGGCAAGATAGGAGTCAGGGTCAGGATTACCAAGGAGTTCATGGACATCACCGGGGAGACCAGGGACTACATACAGAGAAAGACCGAGATAACCCCGGAAGACGACGAGAAGGAAACCGGCGAAGGACAAGAGGAAAAGAAGGCAGAAGCGGGGGAAACCGGTCCGGAGAAAGAGAAGGAAGACAATCCTGCCGACAAGAGCGGGAAGAAAGAAAAAGGCGAGAAGGAAGACAAACCGGCCAAGAAATCCACAGGAAAGGAAAAAAAGGAGACAGTTAAGAAGAAAACCAATAAACCCAAGGCTTCCCGCAAGTCAGAAAAAGAGGGCAAGGATACCAAGGAAAAGCAAGCAGAAAAGCCCAAGAAGAAGCAGGAAAATGATAAGTAATTTTATATATCAAGGAGAAGTATAACATAACCTATGGCAGTAATCAGGACCAAGGACGCTAGAAAGCTTAGCGATAAGGAGCTTGACAAGAAGCTCTCTGAGTTGCGGCTTGAGCTGACAAAGGAAAGGGCAAGCATATCAATCGGCGCGTCCGCTACTTCTCCCGGAAGGATAAGAGAGATTAAAAAAGCTATAGCGAAAATCCTTACTGTCAGGGACGAAAAGAGGAGCAAAGTGAAATCCAAATGAGCGAAATCTGTTCCAAATGCGGCCTGCCGAAAGAGCTCTGCACATGCGAAGCAATGGCAAAGGAAGAGGAGAAGATTAAGGTATACACTGTGAACAGAAGGTTCGGGAAAAAGACTACAGTGATTGAAGGCATAAGCAAGGACCTTGACATCAAGAAAATCCTCAAGGAAATGAAGACCAAGCTCGCCTGCGGCGGCACCGTGAAGGGAAAGATGATTGAGCTTCAGGGAGACCACAAATCCAAGATAAAAACCATACTAGTCAAGCTGGGATTCCCCGAGGACAGGATTGAGGTGGGCTGAGCCCGCTGAATCACGAAGGGATAACAGTTTTAATAGGCAAGACAACACTTCTGGGAATACCATGATAACGCCTGAAAACCTGGCCAGACATGAGCTGACGGGGCTTGAAGCAGAAGTGGCGGAGTCTGCCAACAAGTCCCAGGTCGGCAGCAGGGGGATAGTCACTGACGAGACCAGGCAGACCCTCACCATAGACACGGAACATGGCGAGAAGAGCTTCGCCAAGGACCAGTGCGTATTTTTGTTCACGCTTCCCGGCGGCGAGAAAGTGAAGGTCAGCGGCAAGGTTTTGGTATCGCGTCCTGAGGACCGCATTAAGAAGAAGATGAGAAGGTGGTGATGTTAAAGCGCTCCTTCCAATCTCAGGCCGTACCTTGACAGTTCATGGTCCATGCCGTATCTCTTCATGTCAGCAATGATGGACCTGTATTCCATCCTGAATTCGTCGCCCATCCCAGACAAAACCGCTCTGAGGTGGCCCATCTTCCTTGCGATACCCTTCCACTTGCTTTTACCGAAGACATCGCGCCCCATACCCGACCCTTCCAGAAATACTCCTCAACCCTCCCTATATGGAACTCGCTGGGGTGGTCGCGCTGCGAGTCATGCATCCGCATGGGATGGTAGCTCTGCTCCCCGACGCGGAAGCATATTGCGCCTGTGTATTTCCTGATGTCATCGCGCAGGTCATGCAGAATCTTCCTGGCACGCTCCTCTGGTTCTGTTTCCCTGCCCCCCAACCCTTAATTATCCCTGAAAATGGGGGAATCGATGGTCCATGATACCTCTCGCGGATAACTTCATGCTGTCCTGTCTGATGGCGGTTACGTCCGGAATTGTATCCTCTACTGCCTCCCATCTTGAAGTTGGACCATCTGCGTCTGCCCATATAGATGGTTGGAGGAAAAATTAAATCAGTTGCCGGCGATACCGTAGAATATCACTTCGTCACCTTCCGTGATTCCCAGCCGGTCAGACATCCCGCCATTTATCTCCAGGACGTTCCTTGACAAACCCTCGGGGGTTATTATGGGACACGGGTCGGTTTCGCATGGCTGGGCTTCCCTTGCTATGGATACTATGTGATTGTCACAGCTAATCCAGATGATGTCTAATGGTACGAGGGTGTTTTTCATCCAGAACGGCCTTGGAGCCTCGCTACTGTAAAGGAAGAGCATACCTTTGTCATCATCGATATGCTCACGGAACATGAGGCCCCTTGACTTCTGTTCCTGTGTCAGTGCAACTTCAACGTTGAAGCAGTTGCCCCTTATGCAGACCGTGGGCTCGGCTGTCATGAAGCCGCCAGCGGGAAATGACATGTACAATGCCGCGGCCAGCAGCAGGACGAAAACGGTGATTATCTTCCATCCCATGAAAAAGATAGCGGTCGCAACATTTATAAACCCATCACCGCTATTATTACCATTAACAGTTATTAGAACCCCGGGAAGTCCCATCACGGCCCGTGACGCAGCGGGCTTGGGTGGCACCATGGGAAACCCTATGGGCGAATATAACTGCTGATTGCCGGTTCCGCGAGGAGCGAAGCATGCGCAGCGACTGTTAATCAAGGTCTAGCTTTGCTACGGCTTGCGTGATAGGATGAAAAAGACGATAGGCATCAAGGTTGAAGCACCGAAGGATGACTGCGGCAGCGATATCTGCGCGTGGCACGGGACCATATCAGTCAGGGGAAGGGTGTTCAGAGGTGTGGTGAGGTCGGCCAAAGCCCATGACACTGCTGTTGTTGAATGGAAATACAACAAATATTCGTCCAAGTATGAGAGATACGAGAGGCGGAAGACAAGAGTGACAGCCCACAACCCCCGGTGCATAAAGGCGAAGGAAGGAGACGTGGTAATCATAGGCGAATGCAGGCCGCTATCAAAGACCAAAAAATTCATAATCCTCGCAAAGGTAAACGAAGGGGAATTTGAGATAAAGGGAGAGGATCTGGCAAAGAAGGCCAAGAGAGAGGAAGAGAAGAATGAGAAGGCCGGTAAGGAAAGTGAGTGATAATTATGAAAGCAATCTCTTCAAAGGTCACCAAGACCCTGCAGGCTGGCACCAAGCTCACCTGCGCGGACAACAGTGGGGCGAAGATACTTGAGATAATCACGGTGAGGAAGTACAAGACCAGGAGGAGGGGCAGACCCATGGCAGGCGTGGGAAGCCTCGTGAACTGCAAGGTCATACAGGGCAACGAGAAAGTCCGGCACCAGGTCCACAAGGCCGTGGTAGTGAGGCAGACCAAGGAGTTCAAGAGGCCGAATGGTATGACGCTGTCCTTTGAAGACAATGCAGTCGTGATAGTTGATGATGACGGGAACCCGAAGGGTTCTATGATAAAGGGCCCGATAGCCAGGGAAGTGGTTGAGAGGTTCCAGACAATAGGCAAGATAGCTAGCCAGGTGGTGTGAGCATGAATGAAACAATACCATATTCGGATTTCCAGAAGCTGGACATCAGGATAGGAAAGATAACAGAAGCCGAGAAGGCGGAGGGTGCCGACAAGCTCATCAAGATGCAGGTGGATTTCGGGCCTCTTGGCGGGCGGCAAATCGTTGCCAGCATCGCGGAGTTCTACTCTCCTGAAGAGCTGAAAGGCAAGGAGTGTCCGTTCCTTGTCAATCTGGAGCCCAAAATGTTCAGGGGACATGAGAGTCAGGGCATGATACTCGCGGTTGATGTTGAGGGAGACAAAAGCGACTGCATACTATTGCATCCCAACAAGGAAACAAAACCCGGGGCAAAGATAGTCTGAGGAGAAAAACATGAAGCAGAAATGGTCACCGGAATGGAAGAGCAGCGTGCAGCCGAGGAAGCAGAGGAAATACAGGCATAACGCTCCTCTGCATGTGATGCACAAGTTCCTGGGCGCAAGGCTCTCGGAGACCCTGACCAAGCAATACGGCCGCAGGTCACTGCCGGTAAGGAAAGGAGACGAAGTGATGGTGATGAGAGGCTCGACGAAAGGCAAGAAAGGAGTGGTTGACCGTGTAAGCCTGAATGGCAGCAAGGTCTACATTGACGGCCTCACGGTGAAGAAGGTGGACGGCTCAGAGGTGATGAGGCCCCATCATCCGTCAAATCTCATGATAACCAAGCCCGAGATGGGCGACAAGAAGAGGCAGAGCATAATGGACAGGGTTTCAGGAAAAGGCACAAAGGCCGCCGGAAGAACCGGGACTGTAAAACAGGAGAAGAGAAATGATAATGAAAAAGAAGATGGCAAGCAGGCTGTCGTTAAAGCCAAGGACAGCAAAAAAATAGCCAATGCCGCTAAGGAGAAAGCAGCCAAAGAGTGATGATTATGGCACACCTGAAGAGATACATGATGCCGGCTTTCTGGCCGGCTTCGGTGAAGGAGGAGAAGTTCATAGTAAGGCCTTCGTGTGGGCCGCATCCCATTAGCAGATGCCTCCCGCTCCAGATTGTGGTCAAGAACGTTCTTGGACTCGTGGAAAGCACCACAGAAGCCAGGCAGATAATAAGGGCGGGGAAGATAAAGGTTGACGGGAAGGTCAGGAAGAACCCCAAGTTCCCCGTCGGCCTCATGGACATAATTGAGATACCTGACATAAGCAAGCATTACAGGGTGGACGTCAACCGCAAGGGCATAATCGTCAATCCGATCAAGGCTTCAGAGGCTGCACACAAGCTCTGTATGATTACCAGCAAGACGACTCTCAAGGGCGGCAGGACCCAGCTCAACCTTCACGACGGAAGGAACATAGTCCTGACAAAGCAGGGTGAGAAATACAGCGTCAGGGATTCCCTGCTGATAACGGTTCCCGGCAACAGCATCAGCAAGCACTTCAAGCTCCAGAAAGGCAGTCCCGGTACCATATTCCTAGGCAAGAATATCGGCATCTCAGGGAAGATAAAGGAAGTAAAGACCAGGGAGAGCATGACAGAGAAGAGCACCATCATAATCACGTCTGAGAAGAAGGACATTGAGACGCTGAAGGACTACGTGCTAGCGGGCGAGCCGGGCGGCAGCGGGAAGTGATATTAATGAGCGAGCAGAAACCCCAAACCAGCCAAGGAACAGAATCCAATGGCAACGCAGCGAAGGAGAACCCGATGAGAGCTATACGCATTGACAAAGTGACGCTTAACGTGGGTACAGGCGAGCCGGGACCCAAGCTGGACAAGGCGAAGAAAATACTCGCGAAGATATCCGGCAACAAGGTTATAACGACAAAGTCGAGGAAGAGGTCAACATTCGGCGGCGGCAAGGGAAGGCCAATCGGCGCCAAGGTGACCGTCAGGGGAGGAGCTGCTGTTGAACTGCTCAAGACCCTCCTGCAGGCAGTTGAGAGCAGGCTCAAGCCTTCACAGTTTGACATCAACGGAAACTTCTCTTTCGGGATTGCTGAATACATAAGCATCCCCGGCGTGAAGTACGACCCGGACATAGGCATCATGGGCATGGATGTCTGCGTGACGCTTGAAAGGCCGGGATTCAGGATAAAAAGAAAGAGGATAAGGCCCCGCAAGATAGGCAAGGCGCACAGGATAACCAAGGAGCAGGCCATCAGGTGGGCTACTGAAAACCTGGGGGTCAGGGTAACAGAAAAGGAGGAATGAGCTGAGCATGAGCTACGAGAAAGCAAGAAGGCAGTTGCTCACCAAGCCGTCAAAGCTGGAGAGATATGACAGGTTCAACAAGCCGAAGGAGAGGAAATTCGGCAAGAACGTGTTCAGGTGCAGGAAATGCGGCAGGACGGGCGGCATAATAAGGAAGTATGGCCTTCTTTACTGCAGGCAGTGCTTCAGGGAGCAGGCCAAGAAGCTTGGTTTTGTAAAGAGGTGATTTCGCATGAGGCATGACATACTCGCGGATGTCTTCAGCAACCTGAAGAACACCGAGTCAATAGGCAAGAAGGAGTGCAGGGTCCCCCACTCAAAGATGATTGAGAGCGTGCTCAAGGTCATCAAGAAGAACAAGTATATCGGGGATTTTGAGAAGACAGAGGGTAATGAGATAATTGTTAAGCTGATTGGCAGAATAAACGACTGCAACGTCATCAAACCCCACTTCGCTGTCAAGAAGGACGAGTTCATCAAGTTTGAGAAGAGATATCTGCCGGCAAGGAAGGTGGGCATACTCGTCGTCACCACATCCCAGGGTGTCATGGACCAGAACGACGCGATTGAGAAGAACACAGGAGGCGTGCTTCTGGGATACGTCTATTGAGGCGCGTTGATAACATGGCCAAGAAGAGGACCAAGAGAAGGAACCGGAAGACCTCGGGAGTGATTGAGGAAATATCCGAGGCCGAGAAGGAAGGCAAGCTTGTCATAGGCAGCAATATGATACTCCGGCATGCGAGGAAGGGCGGCCTGAAGGCCGTGATTTACGCCACAAACATGCCGGAAGGAAGGAAGGAAGACCTTGAGAAATACTGCTCGGTCTCAAGCCTGGAGATGAAGGAGTTTGATGGCGATTCCATGAGGCTGGGAGAGAGTTGCGGAAAACCCTTCAATGTCCTAATGGTAGGCATAAAGAAGTAAGGAAATATAAGTAAAGACATAAAGGTATATTATGACAGTCAAGCTGGGCACGGATTGCATTCGTACGATAGCGCTCTTTGAGAAAGTGACCAAGGTGCATGCCAAGGACTGCATCATAAATGATGAGGGCGCCTACTTCGTCGTTGACCCCGACAAAGTCGGGAGAGCCATAGGCAAGAACGGGGCCAACATGAAGAACCTGAAGAGGATGCTTGGCAACAGGCATGTGAAGATTTATGCATGCAACGGAGACCTGGAAAGCACTGTAAGGAACATAATCCCGAGCCTCAGCAAGATGGAGTACAGGGACAATTCGCTGTTCATATCCGTCCCCAAGAAGGACAAGGTAACTGTAATAGGCAAGAACGGGCGGAACATCAACGCAATAAGGGAAATTTTAAAAAGAAGGTTCTCTGTAAAAGAACTTAAGCTCAGATGATATAGATAAAGAAAGTGGTTTACATGAAGATAAAGATACTGGACAAGAAGGCAGACAAGCTGACTTTCCTTGCCGAAGGTATGACGCCCGCCATGGCCAATGCTCTCAGGAGGATAATGGTTTCAGAAGTGCCGGTACTGGCAATGGAGTGGGC
>CAZPUZ010000013.1:0-9943 GCA_964589875.1 uncultured archaeon | reverse complement strand
GAAGCACCAGTATGTCTCCCCTGTTGAATGTGGGCACCATGCTGTTGGATTCAACAGCCACTATCGGCATGTCGGTTGAGAGAACGAGGCCGAGGCCGGTGTTTATTAGCACCGCCAGGACGACTCCAAGGACTATGTACAGAATATTGGAATCCAGATGCGCTTTGTTAATCATAATAACTCTTGTGGTAAGTTTCGCTTATAAGTGGGTTCATTCTTCTGCCTGCTTCTTCACGCCCGGCCTCTTCTTCTTGGCTATGTATCCAGCAAGGACGTTCCTGACTTTCTTGGACTTTATAGGCCTGACCTCTTCCAGCACTTTCTTGTTCTTCTCAAAGTCTGGTTTGAACTTGTCGCCGTACGACTTGATCAGGTCGTCCGCCAGCGTCTTGACCGCTATCGTCTTGACTCTTCCCATATTCTCACCTTTCCATGGGACGGGTGGGAGTGTCGCGAAACATCTCAGAGCAATACCCTTGACGAGAGGTTTCATATCGAATTCGTGAGGCCCGGGTTGCCCCTCAGCCTTCCCACAACACCTAGCTGTCTGCACGGACTCTTCCGAAGCTTCAGGCTAGTGCTCTCCCATTGAGCTACCGCCCCGTTTAACTGTGTTATTTAGCCCAAATCAATTTAAATTTATAGCAGGCTTTAAAAGACATAATAACCATTAAAGCAAGTGCCCTAGTAGCTCAGTAGGTACCTTCCCGGCAATCGTGTAACAGACGCCGCCGGGGAAGCTGTTGAGAGCGCCCGGCTGTTAGGCCAGTGTTCGGTCACTGAAGCACAGCAACCGGTAGGTCAGAGGTTCGAGAAAGCGGTCGTTGGTGTGGTGTCATGCGGCCTGCCCGGATATCCTCTCTAGGGCGTCAGAAGAGCTGCCACTTGTTGCCTTCAATCACGGTCGAAATCCCCGTGACGTTGCCTTCCAGGCGCAGGCAGCTGTCCTCTACCATGGCATTCCCCAAGAATCCCTCTATCGTGATGGAACCGTTCTCAGCGGTTATGTTGGGTTTGATTGAAAAATAGACGTCTGCAATATCCATCTTCTCCAGCTCCAGCCCGGATATGCTCATACCTTCGGGGTCTATCTCCGCCCTGAAGCCTGACGCGGGGTCACTAAGTACCGCTGAATCCGGGGAAAGTTCCAGCCCGCCGCCGAAACCCGAGAAGTTCGCCGACGGGGAACTTATATTGACGTCGTCCTCGGGCATCAGCTTTATGCTGTCCGGGCAAAGGGTGACCTCAACATGCCTGATGCTGTCCCCACCCAGCAAACCTCCAAACGGCGAAGAGCCGAACCAATCGCCCACGGAGTCTGCCGCCCCGGAGAGAAGGCCATCAAGGCCGAAACCGCTCATCAGCACGAAAGAGACCACTAAGAGCGCGGCGAACGCCGACACGAGCATTTTCCAGTCAATCATAAAAACCCCATTTATATACGTGTTTATTAATACTTAATACTTAAACGAGTGAAACGCTGACCAGTTCCGGCGGCCAACAGTGGGTGTCGGAGCGGGACCAGGCGATATCGATTCGGTGATGCTATGGACGCTATTCTCTTCCAGCCTATCGGGAATGACGGATTCTCCTGGATAATCTGGGTGTTGTTCATGGTAGTCTTCTTCTTCTTTTATCCCAGACTTATGCTCTTGCAGATAATGTGGAAGCTGGAGAAGAGCGCTGCGAAGCTGGAATCAATGTCAGAAAGGTCCAAGAAGATAGTGCTGAAGAGCATCAGCTCCAGCCCGGACAAGAAGCTCAGGGAATCCGTGAACAGGTTCTTTGAGTTCTTCCTGATAACCCCGGTGTCCCTTGACCCGGCAGGCATGGTAGGCAGGATGGACCACATGCTGAAGAACCAGAACAGCAAGTTCAGGTATTTCGTCAAGCAGATAGCACCAAAGGCCGACGAGGAGAAGCAGGCCTCCATACGCATGGGTCTTGCAGGCGGCATAACCGTACATGAGATAGCCAAGATAGTGAGGCACTATGTAGAGATGGCAAAGAAAACCAACAACCTGCAGATAGCCATGGTCCTCCAGATGCAGCTTCCTCTTATAGAGAAGATAGCAAAGGGTATGTACAACGGCACCAAGGCCCTCTCACAGGGTCTGCCAGTTGGAGACGGCATAGGCCCCATGGTAGCCAGCGAACTGCTCGGGGACTCCAAGACCGATATTGTTGAGGAAGATATAGTCATGGGCAAAGTCCGGCTTGAAGGAAGGGACGCCTTCGTGCTCAAGGCCATGGGCCCCGGCGGGAGGATAGGCTACCCAGGCAAGGCGGTGAAGAAGCTCATTGAGAAGAACAAGATTTCAAGGGTTATCACGGTTGATGCCGCAGCCAAGCTTGAAGGTGAGAAGACCGGCACGGTAGCCGAAGGTGTCGGAGTCGCCATGGGCGGTCCCGGTGTAGAGAGGAGCTACATAGAGCAGATAGTGGTCGAAAAGGACATACCTCTTGACTCCATAGTCGTCAAGATGAGTTCAGAACAGGCCATTGAGCCCATGAGGAAGGCCATCAAGGACGCCATTCCCGGGGTCATGGAGAGCATAGGCAGGAGCATAGAGAGGACCAGGAAGGGCGACAAAATAGTCATACTCGGTGTGGGCAATAGTTCCGGCGTGGGCAAGACGAAGAAGGAAATCAAGAAGGCAAAGGAATGGGTTGACCGCTACGAGAAAAAGGTAAAGGCTGAGGAAGCCAGGAAGAAACAAAGGAACTGGTTCTGAAATAAGCTAATTAAATAATGCAGACAATTCTATTACCATGAAAGTGATATCCGATTTCCACATACACAGCAGGTTCAGCAGGGCCACCAGCAAGCAGCTCACAATACCTAATCTGTCAAGGTATGCCAGGATAAAAGGCCTGGATCTCCTGGGAACAGGTGATTTCACCCATGCGATGTGGCTGAAGGAACTCAGGGAGAATCTTACCGAGGACGGCTCGGGATTCCTCAAGGACAGTTCGGGTTTCCCCTTCATGCTATCATCAGAGATATCAAGCATATACAGCGAAGGCGGCAGGGTGCGCAAGATACACAATATAATGCTGGCCCCGTCGCTCGCCGCTGCCGAGCAGATAAACGAATCGCTCGGGAAGAGGGGAGTAAATCTCAAATCAGACGGAAGACCTATATGCGGTATCAGGTGTCCGGAGCTCGTTGAGCTGGTCAAGGAAGCCGACAACAGAGCTCAAGTGATACCGGCCCACATCTGGACGCCATGGTTCTCTCTATTCGGCTCCATGTCAGGATTTGACCGTATTGAGGACTGTTTCAAAGACCAGACCAAGCACATATTCGCTCTTGAGACCGGCCTGAGCAGCGACCCTGCAATGAACTGGAGGCTTTCCCAGCTTGACAGGTTCGCACTAGTGTCCAATTCAGACTCCCATTCCTTCTGGCCCTGGAGGATTGGCAGGGAGTCCAACGTTTTTGAAATGAAAACCCTTTCTTATGACGAGTTCATCCGCATCATGAAGGACAAGGACCCCAAGAAATTCCTTTACACGATTGAAGTGGACCCATCATACGGCAAGTATCATTTTGACGGCCACAGAACATGCAATGTCAGGATGAAGCCCTCCGACTCCATCAAGGCGGGCAATACATGCCCGGCATGCGGCAGGCAGATGACCATAGGCGTGCTGCACAGGGTGGAGGAGCTCGCCGACAGGCCGGAGGGTTACGTGCCCAGGAATGCGATACCGTTCAAGAAGCTCATACCTCTCTCGGAGATTATTTCCAATGTCAAAGGCATCAACCAACTCTACTCAAAGAAAGTCATGGCGGTTTTCAACATGCTTATTGACAGGTTCAAGTCAGAGTTCAGCGTGCTTCTGGAGACTGGCAAGGAGGAACTTGAAGAAGCAGCGGGTAAGAAAATGGCAGATGCCATAATTACTGTCAGGGAAGGCCATCTCAGGGTAAGCCCTGGATACGATGGTGTCTATGGCAGGCCCCTGTTTGGCGGGGAGCCGGAGACAGAGAGTCCCGCAGCTGCAGGCATGCCTGACAGGCAGAAGAACCTGATGGACTACGGGAAGCCTAATCAATCCTCTTGGTGACCCTGACTGTGGTCTCACTGTCAACATAGTAGCCGTAATCTGCGTTGATGAGAATGGTCCTCTGGGCAGTTTCCTGGTCACTCAGCCCACTGAACGTGGCCTGGCAGACCAGTATGTTCTCCTTGCCCTGCCACAGGTCTATGCTGCTCACTTCACAGTCAGAAAAGCTTATGTCCCCGCTGCTGGAAAGGTCAAGGGATATCTTGTTCAGGTTCTGGCCGGCTTCACAGTCGCTCACCGAAGGGCACACCACCCCACCGCCCGAGTTCTTTATGGTTATCTTCAGGGGAAAGGTCACCATGCCTCCCCAGAACCTTATGGGGTTTTGGGTCTCTATGTCAATCTGAACTGGTCCCGATGTCTGGCTCGCCGTCTGCACGGGTATTGTCTGCCCGCTGTCCTTCATGAGACGGAGTTCCTCGCTTGAGGCGAACATGATATTCTTCACCATGCTTGATGAGTAGCCGTAATATAATCTCACGGCTGGGGAGTAGGTAGATGTCAGACCCTTTGGCACCTCTGGGGCAAAGTAAGTCCATTCGCAGTTCTCTGTTCCGCCGGCTGATCCTATAGAGGGGTCGGCAGCCCCAAGCGTATCCCATCCCATCATGCATGTGTCGCTCTTCATAACCCAATCGTCAAGGCCTGTTATGACGGGCATGATACTGCTTGCATCCCGCGTACCGGTGTTCCTCACCTTGAGTCTGAAACCAACCGGCTCTCCAGAATAGACCTCAGAGAAGGGAGTGTCAAACGTCTCTATGACAACGCCGCCGCCGTAACCGGAGACCGGATCAAGTATGCATCCCGCTACAAGCAGGACTAAGAACAACGACAGACCCATGACCATCTTCATGTAGATAATATTGTCTGGCAAGCTTAATAATCATGATGCGCAACTGTTCTAGAACCAGCCGAATCCTTCCTCGGTGCCAGTCACCATCACAGAGGTTGATGCTTCTGTCTGGTACCTGTATTCAAGCTCTACTGTGATAAGCTTCTCCTCTCTGTACTCGGGCGGGTTTGTCACTTCAAACTCGCAGGTTATCTCAGCGTCCTTGCCCTGCCACAAGTTTATGGTATCAAAGGAGCCTGAACATGCGTCTGTACCGAAACCTCTGTTCATGACGCCGGAAGGCGGTGTGACCTTTATCCTTACAGGGTAGTCATACTCTTCAAAGCCGTATCCTCCGAGACCGTCCTTTATGACAGTCCCTCCGGCCTCCCAGTCAGTATTGGTGACCTTGATATGCACAGGGAATACTTCATAACTCTCACCACCCGAGGCGCCCGAAGATGTCCTGGTGAATTCTTCAGTCCTTACCTCGACTGTGAGAGGCCCGGCAGTGTAAGTCGTAGTCCCGGATGTGAGGCTCTTGCCCTGCTGTATCAGCCTCCTGAGCTCATCCTCATCAACAAGCGTTATGGGTTTCTGTGCTATTGTCTTGTAGTCGTAAGCCACTTTGACATAAGGCTCGTATATGTGGCTCGTGCCTTTCGGCAACTCAGGCGCTTCAAGCCCCCATGTAACCGTGTCAATCTCGCCGGGGGTGCTGGTGGCTGAATCGTAAGGCACAAGATCGCCGAGGCTTTCGGAGAAGCCGAAAGAGCCGAAGGTCCCCCATTCGTTCACGTCAATGTTGGCGAGTTCCGCCTCAACCTCGGTGGCCCTTACCTCGCCCTGGTTCTGGACCCTGAGCATAAGCTGGAGGGTGTCCCCTGAATAGACTCCCTGCGGGAAATCCGCCTGGAAGTCAAGAATCCTCACACCGTTCCCCAAACCCGTCGTTGTGGTGCCTATGCAGCCTGAGACCATGAGAACAGCGGCTAAAGAAGCCATTATTGCCAGCGTACTCGCGAATTTTACGGCCATCGATAACAACCTTGTTTATTATATGTCTTATTCTGCTTATAAGTTTTTTAAACGCATTTCCGCAACCAGCTGGGCTATTTCGGCTCGGCCTGCACTGTCAGGCTCTTCCTGAACTCATACGTGTAACCGACTTTGGAGCTGACGGTATAGGTCTGCTCCACATCGATCGCGTCCCCGTCCTTGACCCCTATGTTGCAGAACTTGGGGGTGCTCTCCTTCCTTATTATCTTGACTGCTTCCACCATGGCGCCGGTATCATCAGCCTCTTCTGAATAGGTGAAATCGCACGGTTCCGTGGGATTGCCGTTGTCATCCTTCCACTCAAGAATGTTACCATTGCTTAGCATGGGCGGCACGAAATAGCTGTCCGCACTGTCATCTTCAGGGCCCTTGAGTATGCGCGAATCCTTCACATAGCCGTTCCCGTCGTTTCTTATCTTCAGTGATATTGAGGCCTGGGTTTCATCAGAGACGGGCTGCTGGGTCTCAACGGCCATGTAGACCTTCACAGGCCCGTAGCCCCGCGTCGTTGAGCCGCTGACCTTCCATGACTCTCCCCTGCGGATGCGGTCCTGAAGCTCCCCGTCGTCAATGAATGTCACGGAAGTCACTGTCTCGGTCGCATATGTGTACTCGACTTTGACCTTGAGCTCGCATGGTGTGATGAGTTTCACATCGTCGGCCCTGAGCTCCCAGCTCACGGTATCAATCTCCTGGGGACTCATCTTCAGCTTGGTGGAGGTGCCTGTCTCCGGCTCCCCGCCGTTGATATCCAGCACGTCAAAGAGGCTGGTGCAGTGATCATACAGATTAACTGTCACCTCAACATCGTCCCCTGAAGCCTTCCCAGGGTCCTGGACGTTCTGTATGTCAGCGTAAAGGGTCAGTGTCTGGCCCGCCTTCACCTTGGTGCTCGGGGTGACCTGCAGGCTCCTGATGACTATAATGTCGTCTGTATAGTCAATTTGTGTGCCGCCGCCGAAGATTTCAGGTATCCCCGGTATCTCTATATCTGTTCCCGGCACAGTGCAGCCGGAAACCACTACAACGAGCAAAAGCAGCACAATCAGTACGGGCGCAGCCGGTTTCATATTAATTATAATGATTCCAAGATATATTAATATGGTGAAAAGCGGGCAGGCAACCTTTGAATTCATACTGGCTGCGGTGTTCTTCTTCATGCTGCTCATCTATGCAGTCACTTTCATGAACACCACCGTGGCCCAGTATAGCATGGAGTCAAGGAACAGTGAGCTTGAGGCCCGGGCGGCGGAGATATCGGACTATCTCGTGCATATCAACCTGACCAGCGACTGGCCTGTTCTTTCATATTCAAGAATAAGCAGTTTTCATACCGCCTGCAACAACAATTATGATAGGTTCGTGGGTTTCTTTGACCTTCTTGACAACACGGCTGGGGTGGATGCCGGCAGGGGCAACTTCAAGGTGATGATAAACGAGACCGCTCCCGGCGGAAACGTGGTTCTTGCTGACTGCAGGCAAGGCACGGAGGCGCCCGAGATTGAGAGGGCGGAAGTGGAAAGGTTCGCAGTATCAGAGAGTAACAACGTAATAAATGTCAAGGTCGTGACGTGGTAAACATTAAAAACGCCGCTACAAATATAATGGTGATAGATTGAAGATAATAATCGCCGGTGGGGGAGCTCTTGGCACCAAGCTGGCAGAGCTCTGTGTGAAGGAAAAGCACGACATAGTCGTGGTTGAGAAGGACGAGAAGAAGGCAGAAGAGCTTGGCGAGAACCTTGACGCGCTTGTTCTCAAAGGTGACTCCTCAAACAGGAAGATACTCATAGACGCAGACATCGAGCAGGCCGATGCGCTGGTCGCAATGACCAGCGACGACAAAACCAACCTCATGGTCTGTGAGGTGGCAAAGGACTTCAAGGTGCCCAAGATAGTGGCAAGGGTCAATGAGACTGACAGCGAGGAGGTGTTCATGAAGCTGGGCATCACGGCCAGCATCAACACGACTACATCCGTCATATTCAGCTTCAAGAAGGCGCTTGAAAGGTCGGGCGAGAGGCTGATTGGCCTTGTGGCAGGGGAGAAGGTCGAGATTTTTGAGAAAATCGTATCAAAGCAGGCCAAGATAAACGGTATGAAGATTTCAGAACTCAGAAACAACTTCGTTATCGGTGCCGGATACCGCAACGGAGAACTGCTAAAGATAAGGCCCGAGACCAAGATAAGGGAAGGTGACGTGCTTATAGTGTGCGTGCCCGTTGAAGAGGTTAAGAAAATCAACAACCTGTTCTGATTCTCCATATGGCCCGGGGAATGCAGGAAACCGCGTCACTTATCAGGAAACCCCCTCCAAACCCCTGCCGAGCTATATCTCCCGCTTTTCCGGTCGTCCACGCTGCTGCGGCCGCTGCTTCAAGTGGCTTCATTCCAAGAGCTAGCAGCGCCCCGCAGACGCCTGCCAGCATGTCGCCCGTGCCTCCCCTGGTCATATATTGGTTGCCGGATTTGTTTGAGAATGTGGATTTGCCATCAGTGATTATGTCTGTTTTGCCTTTCAGCAGTATGATGCAGCCCAGCTTTGATGCAAGCTTTCTGGCCTGCTCAGCCCTTTTAGTCACCGAGGTGCCCGGCGAGCAGCCAGTCAGCGTCCTGAACTCCCCGGCATGCGGCGTGAGCACCGCCTGCCTGCACAGTCTGGTCATGCCTGAAGAGATTGCATGAAGGCCGTCTGCATCAATGACGCACGGCTTGGTTGATATTGATATCAGCTTCCTCACGACGCGGGCCGTGCTTTTCTCTTTTCCAATACCACAACCGATGACCAGAGCGTCACATGTTTCCAGCATCTTCATGAGGGTTCTCATGTGTGACTCTTTCAGGAAATCTCCACAGAGAGGCTCTGTTATGATGCCGGGCTCATAGGAGGCTGCAACGTCTGCTGCACGCCGGGGAGCGGCCAGAGTGACCATGTCAATCCCTGCACGCATGGCGGCCAGAGCCGCTATTGTGGACGAGCCTGTATATTTTTTACTCCCTCCGACGACCAACAATCTGCCGTAATCCCCTTTGTGAGACCATCCAGGCTTCCGGCTTGCCACTTCTGATAAAAGACGTCTGCCAACCAACTTCATGCATAATATTGGAAGCGATGATAATTATCTTTATACCTGAAACTAATAATAAAAAATGAAAGCCATTACCCCAATCATATCAATAGTCGTCCTTATGCTTGTGGTCGTAGCCCTTGGGGGGGTGGCATGGACTTATGTTTTCTCATTCACTTCTTCCAGGATGGCTATGTGCTCCCGGATAGTTGGCCATCAGGGCAATTCCATAGTGCTTCAGAACTGCGGCTCCAAGCCCATTACGGACATGGATGTGTGGTTTGACGGACAGCCTCTGGGTGTTTTTGATTGCTTCAATGAGAGCATACTGCCGGGCGAATCAAAGGCTATCCTTCTCAGAATGGTGCCTCTGGAGGGACACCATGAAGTTATGATAGAAGGCAGCAACGTATACCTCAACCAGCAACTCGAGTTCCCCAGGGCTTGGGTCATCAATGCCAGCGAGAGGGGCATAGTGGAGGGCACCAAACCATACCTCATTATCGAAGGTAATGTGTATTTGAACGACGGATCGGGCGACCCGTATTCTAACCAGACGCTCGTTTTTGAGATGGACGGCCTCGGCGAGGAAACGTTCACCACCAACAGCAACGGAAGCTTCGTCATCAAGAAGGAATGGAACTTCTCCCGCCTCCTGCCCGGCGGTGCATGGTCTGTAGGCAAATCATACGAGGTTGACCACGAGGCTACCAACATGTGGCCAATAGGCAATTACATAACCCTGCCGCCGCCCAGGGTGGTGCAAGGGGGAAGCTCAAGCTTCATGCAGATGCCCAGCATGCACCTGAACAGCTGGCAGCAGCTCGTGACCTTCAAGGACATAATACCACTGAAGATAAACAGCACTGATATCGTGCTCGGCTTCAGGTACAATGTCTCAATATCA
>CAZPUZ010000012.1:0-10045 GCA_964589875.1 uncultured archaeon | reverse complement strand
ATTTTCATTGGTTAATTCATGAAGCCGAACATATTTATTTCAAATGGGTCAGCAAAGCTTTATATATAAGTTGTTATATATATCTAACATAAAGTTAGAAAAAAATAATAAAATGTTGGATATAAACAACATGGTTCCCGGCTTGGATGTTGGTGTTGCATGAAGAGCTACGTGAAATGGCTGGTGGTGAAGGCGGTCCTGATAGCAGTCATGCTGGCGCTGCTGCTTGCCCGGAACTTTGACGCAGCCAGCATTTCCGTGTCTGCGTGGATGCTGGTGGCCGTGGTTATAATATTCGCCTACAGCCTCAGGCATCCGGAGAGGCAGAGGAAGGACGAGAGGACAGAGTGGCTTTCGTCACATGCCGCCTCATGGTCGTGGATGATAACCCTGGTTGTCGTGACCATGCTGTTCTGGCTGGATTACACGGGATGGGCTTCCCTTACCGGCAGCCAGACTGTATCCGCCATATTCGCTGTCATGGTGATAACCATCATATCATTCAGATGGTATTTCATGAGGAAAGGGGATGTGGCATGAAAGGGAAGATAATGCCATATCTCGTTGGCGTGGTTTTCCTCGTCATTGTCTGTCTCGCTCTCTATGGGATGGGGATTGGACTGGCCGGGCCAATGGAAACCGTGCTGATTATACTGGTGATAATTCTCATCATGATAACAGGCTTCATCACCATCAGAAAAACCCGGATGATGAGAAATGACCTCCCTGCTGATGATGAGCTGTCAAGGATGGTGTCATGGAAGGCCGGGGCGTATTCCTATTTCATCACGATATTCATCGCTGTGGGCATATTGTGGTACAACACTCTGGGTGTTGATGAGTTCGGGCTGCCCGTGCTGGATACCGCAAGCATTGTGGGCATCATAGTGCTGGTGACGGGCATTATATACCTGCTGCTGGCTTTGTGGTTCAACCGGAAGGGTGATGTGGCATGAAGGACAAGACAATGCTGCTATTGATAAAGACGGGCGGAGCAATATTGGTCGCCGGGATCATGCTTTTCCTAATCTCGATAACGCTATTCGAGATGAACCAGTGCACACTCACGCCATTGTTCGCGGCAGTATTCCTGCCAGCGATAGCCATAGTAGCGGTCCTGGTGATAATGATAAAGAAGCAGAGCCGCGGCATTAGGAATGGATTGCCCATGCATGACGAGCTTTCAACCCGAATCAAGCACTCTGCCGGTTATTACTCCTACCTGATTACCGTTTACTTTCTCCTGGCAGTGATGTGGTACCATTTCCTGATGGATGAGATGCCCTTGCCGCAGATACTTCCCGAGCATCTTGCCATGACCACCATGCTCTTCATGTTAGTAGTGTTCGGGTTGTCATACCTGATTATACAGAGGAGGGGGCTGAAATGACAGGCTGGGTATTGATAGCCATACTTGGTGTCGCTGCCTTGTTGGGTGTGGTTTTTGCTGTGCTGTACAAGTACCGGAAGAACGAGTACTTCAACAATGGCACTGATTACAGGGCACTGTTCTGGATGGGACTGGTCTGGATACTGTTTGGCTTTCCCATGTTCCTTTTTGGTAATTACTCGTTAAGCGGGCTCTTCGGCATCGGGGTCGTGTTCTTCATCGCCGGTCTGGCAAACCGGGACAAATGGGGCAGGCGGGAGAAGCTTTCCAAGAAAGAGCAGAGCCGCAAGGTGATCGCACTTGCAGCCGGCATGGTTGCCCTCGGACTGGGCATCATAGTATTGCTGCTTTTCCTTCGGTGATTGCATGAAAACCAGAATCAAGGAGTACAGGGCCAGGCACAGCCTCACACAGGAGGACCTGGCGAGAAAAGTCGGGGTCAGGCGCGAGACCATAGTATTCCTTGAGAAGGGCAAATACAACCCCTCGCTGAAGCTTGCTCATGACGTGGCCAAGGCCCTGAAGGCCAAGATAGAAGAGCTGTTCATTTTTAACGACTGATGTCAAGACAAGTAACATGCAACTTGAGGTAAAGGGCCTTAACAAGAAGTTCAGGGGCAATGTCGCCCTTGAGGATGTTTCCTTCAGCGTGGAGGCCGGCGAGGTTTTCGGCCTTCTGGGACCGAACGGTGCCGGGAAGACCACGATGATAAGGATAATCCTTGACATACTCAGGCAGGACTCGGGCACTGTGAGTGTTATGGGCAGGAAGCTGTCCGAGGAGGTCAAGGACAGCATAGGATACCTGCCTGAAGAGGGTTCTCTTTACCGCGACAGCACCGTGATGGAAAGCCTGGTGTATTTCTCCTCCCTTAAAGGCACGGAGATTGAGAGAGAAAGGGTTAACGGATTCCTGTCCAGGTTTGGCCTCCTCGAGCATAAAGACAAGAAGATAAGCGAGCTCAGCAAGGGCATGCAGCGAAAGCTGCTGTTCATCATATCGGTCATCCATGAGCCCGACGTACTGATACTTGACGAGCCCTTTTCCGGCCTTGACCCGATAAACCGCAGGCTCATGAAGGACGTGATAATGGAGCTGAACGAGAAAGGCATGACCATAATCATGAGCACCCATCAGATGGGGGAGGTTGAGAGGATGTGCGACAGGATACTCATGATCAACAGGGGCAGGAACGTCCTTTACGGTGACCTGGACAATATCAAAAAGAAGTACGGGTATTCAGTGTTCGTTGACTACATAGGCAGGTTCCCGCGAAAGATTCCCGGGATAATGAAGATTGACGATTACGGCTCCCATGCCGAGATAGTGATGAAAAAAGGCTCCTCCACGCAGAGCCTGCTCAGGCGCCTTGTGGGGAAGGTCGAGATACGGAAGTTCGAAGTGAGGACCCGCTCGCTTGACGATATATTCATCGAGGTGGCAGAAAATGGCTAGCAAGACGCTCTTGGTTGCGAAATATGAGTTCATGAAGACCTTCAGGAAGAAGGGATACCTGTTCATGGCATTCATCCTTCCTGCCTTGCTTGTGGCAGCGGTATTCATGGCCATGCCTCTCATACCCTCACTGCTTGGGGGCCTGGGCGGCATAGCCGGCGTGCAGGAGAGGGATATAGGCTACATAGACTCGTTCGGATTTCTGGAGGAGTTGGATGGCTTCACGGAGCTGCCTGATAACAGCACCGCATACAGGATGCTCATCGATGGCAACATATCCTCGTACTTCATCATGGAGCCGGGCTATTTCACAAGCGGGAACATAACCATATATTCCCTCAACACATTCTCCCTGAACGACCCCGGGTCCTCCATAAGCGCGTTCATCAGGGATAACCTGCTGGGCTATTACAACGTGTCGGAGCAGGGCTCTGAGAGGATTTCCGACCCGGCGAACCCGATGCTCAGGAACGTGGGCGGCGGCGCCATCGGCAGCCCTTCGCAGGGCTTCGTGGGGTTCATCCTGCCATACGGCTTCTCTTTCCTCCTGCTGATAACAGTGATGATGTCTTCCGGCTATCTGATGCAGGGCATCGGCCAGGAGAAGGAGAACAAGACGGGGGAGCTTTTGCTTTCATCCTTGTCAGCCGACCAGCTTCTCAGAGGTAAGATACTGGGCTATGGGAGCTTGGGCATGATACAGGCGCTCGCCTATGCATCGGCAGCGGTTTTGCTCTTCAGCGCAGGCCCCCTTGCCCCGCTCTTCGCAACCATAAAGCTGGACGGCCTGGTGCTTGCAGGCATCACGTACTTCCTGATGGGATATGCACTCTTCGCCGTTTCCATAGCCATGACCGCTTCCATATCATCCTCAGCGAGGGAGGCGCAGCAGACCTCGAGCCTCTTCACGATGATGGCAGTGATACCCATTGCGCTGGTATCGCTGATTGTCAGTGAGCCCAACTCCCCCATAGCTGTGGCTCTGACCTACATACCATATACATCACCTTTTGTCATGGTCATGAGGATGTCCCTCACCACTGTGCCTGTATGGGAGCTTGCTCTAAGCCTTGCTATCCTGGCATCCACGATACTTATTGTTGCCAAGCTGGCCGGCAAGATTTTCCGCATGGGCATGCTCAAGTATGACAGAAGGGCTTCCCTGAAAGAGGTGTTCGGCTTCCTGAAAGAGAAGTGATGCCCGAAACCATGTACTTCTTTTCCCATTCGTCAAGCTCCTCATCGGTGGGGTTTTCTTGCCTGCTCTCTCCTTTGTTCCTGTCTTCCCTAAGCTTCGGGTACCTTGCCCTGAGCTCCAGGCCCATGATTGCGCCTGCCGCAATACCGAAAAGATGCGAGGCATGAGCGATGTTGTCGGGGGAGAAAATAAGGGCAATGTCAATGAGGGCGTATATTATTACAGCTCCGATCACGCTTATCGGGATGTCCAGGGCGAGGACCAGCTGCCGCGGCCTTATCACGGCCAGGGCGCCGAGAACCCCGAAAATGGCGCCGCTGGCGCCTATCATGGAGGCGTAGAAGAAAGAGCCCCCGATGCCGGCCGCGATGCCGGAGATGAAGAAGACAGCCAGGAACCTCTTTGTGCCTATAAGCTTCTCCGCTATGCTGCCGAATACAATGAATCCGGAAAGGTTGTACAGCAGATGCAGCCATACGGAATGCAGGAATATGTGCGTGATAAGCGTCCATGGCTGCATAAGGATTTCTGATGAAACGAGGCGGTAGTCTGTTATGATGCCCGGGAATGCCAGCGTTAGCAGGAAGATGAAGAATATCGCAGCCGATATCTTGATCGCCCAGTATCCGAACGTGTCCTCAGCCATGAGGAATTGTTATCCTTTTCTTTTTATTTGATTGAAATCCAAATCATAATCATGCTTGAATTCGCCTTCAAGAACATCAAGCGCAGGAAGACCCGCACAATTCTCACGACCATCGGCATAGTCATAGGCATAGCCGCGATTGTCGCCCTGGGTTCGTTCGCTCAGGGAATAAGCATGATGGTATCCGAGGAGCTCACGGCCTTCGCGGGCAAGGTCATCATAATGGAGAGCGGGGTGGGCATGACGCTGGGATATTCAGCTTCTGACATCACTGAAGAGCAGCTTGAGACGCTTGAAGAGATACCCGGGGTGGAGGACATCGCGCCGCTGATATTCTACATGCCGGGACTCGGCGGGGGCAGCTTGTCCATGCCCGACTACGCTGTGGTGGGCATAGCCCCGGACAAGCTTGACGTCCTGATTGGCCAGACAATCATTCCCAGCGAGGGCAGGCTCGTTGACGAGGGCGAGAGCGGCGTGGCTGTGGCAGGCGCTGACCTGGCTGAAAACGGGGATGTCATGGTTGGCGATTACATAACCGTTCAGGATTTTGACTTTGAGGTGGTCGGTCTCCTTGAGGAGACGGGTATCAACGACGTGGACATGAGCTATATAGTGCCTGTCAGTGACCTGCAGCAGGCTCTTGATATGGAGACGTACCAGCTGGTCTATGTCGTCCTGGAAGAGGCAGACGAGGCGGAAGAGTATGCCGAGGCTGTTGAGGATGCGGACGAAGACCTCCAGGCACTCACAACGACGGACGTGGCCAGGCAGGTGTCAGGCATCCTGGACCAGATAAACCTGTTCACCTTCGGTATAGGAGCAATAGCAGCCTTCGTGGGGGGCCTTGGAGTGCTCAATACAATGATAATGGCGGTCATGGAGCGCAAGAAGGAGATTGGTGTCATGAAGGCGATAGGCGCCACCAACCGGTACATCCTACTCCAGATTATAGAGGAGTCCCTTCTCCTGAGCCTCATTGGCGGGCTTGTCGGGCTCGGGCTGGGGGCCGGTGCATCTCTTGGGCTCGGCCTGATTACCGCAGGCATGCTGCAAGGCGTGGTGACTCCCGCCCTTGCACTGGGTGCCATAGCATTCGCGCTGATACTGGGTCTTGTTGGCGGGCTTTACCCTGCATGGAAGGCCACAAGGATGGACCCCGTGGAGGCATTGAGAGGTTGAGAATGATACTAAAAGAAGAGGATAGGGACTTGGTTGATGTATCTGAGGTCAAAAAGCTTTGTTATAATACCACTGAAACAGGACCTTATGTGAAGCCAGAGCACGAAAAGGGTGAATATTTTCCTGTGGCCAATATAGCTATGGGAGTAATAGATGATTTTATTCAAGATATGCCCCCCACGCTTGACACTGATCCTGGAGATCTTAATAGGATAAGAGGAATGCTTGTCAGTGATCTTGACTTTATTATCAAAGGCTATATGGGCAGGTACAACACTGCACCTACCCTCTATGTGGCGCAAAAATTGTTAGAAATGGCATTTTATCGGGAAGAGGAAGGTGAAAGACAGTTGGCACAAACAATGATTCATCTTTCAAATGAATTATATAAAACATCAGCTGACTGGAAGAGAAAACACAGGCGATGTGTATGATTGACATAGCGTTCAAGAACGTGAAGAGGGACAGGACCAGGACAGGCCTGACTGTGGTGGGCATACTGGTAGGCATAACAGTGATAGTGGCACTCGGCTCCTTTGCCGAGGGCATCAACGTGTTCTTCCAGTCAACCCTGGAGTTCTCCGCGGGAAGGGTGACAGTCCAGCAGAGCGGCGCGGGCGGCTTCCAATCCGGGTTTGCGGGCTCTGACATCACCGACGAGCAGGTTGAGATGATAGAGAACCTGGATGGGGTAGAGGAGGTTGTCCCTGTGAATCTCTACGTGCAGTCCGGTGGGGGGGCAGGCTTCTCCGTTCAGCTGGTGGTGGTCGGCATAGACCCGGACAAGGGGGAGATATTCGTGGGAGAGAACATCGGCCTCTACGACGGAAGGGAACTGGAAAAGGATGACAACGGGTACATAATGGTCGGCAAGAGCTTCGCAGACGACAGGGACCTCATAGTCGGGGACAGCGTGGAGATAACTGACCAGAGCTTTGAGGTCCTGGGCATACTTGAGGAAAGCGGCAATCTCAATGTTGATGCAAGCGCCATGATAACCCAGCAGGACATGCAGGACCTGCTGGGGACGGACAGCTACCAGATACTCTACGTCATCCCCGAGGACATAAGGGATGTTGAGGAGATAGCGGAAAGGATAGAGGACGAGGATGAGAGGCTCTCCGCCACCACCGACAAGGACTTTGCCAGGACGGCTTCCGATGTAGTCAACCGGATAAGGCTGTTCATGTTCGGCATGGGCGCCATCGCCGCAGTCATCGGAGGGCTGGGTGTACTGAACACCATGATAATGGCTGTGCTTGAAAGAAGGAAGGAAATCGGTGTCATGAAGGCCATAGGTGCCACCAACCTGCGCGTGCTGATGCAGATACTCACGGAATCCGTGCTTATAGCGCTCATCGGGGGCATAGGGGGCGTGCTACTCGGCACTCTCGGCGCCTTCGGCCTGGTGGTGGTGACGGAAGGGGCCATACCGGCTACGGTCACCCCAGGCCTGGCTGCTCTGGGCATAGGCTTCGCAATGGTACTTGGGGCCGTAGGAGGCATCTACCCGGCCTGGCAGGCAGCCAACGTCGACCCGGTGCAGGCGCTGAGGTACGAGTAGCCTGTGAGGCATTAATAAAACATATGACAAGACAATGATATGGTGAGACCATGAAAGAGAAAGGTAAAAGGCATGTGATAAAGGGCTGCGCGATTGATGTCACCGGGGTCAATAAATACTATAATAAAGGCCTCCAGTCAGAGCTCCACGTGCTAAAGGACATCGATGTCTGCTTTGACGCGGGTGCCTTCATATCCATAATGGGACCCTCGGGCAGCGGCAAGACAACACTGCTTGACATCATAGGCACGCTTCTCAAGCCGACGTCCGGGAAGGTGTTCCTCGGCGGCATTGACACCTCACAGCTCTCCGAGAGCAGGCTGGCCCAGATAAGGGGCCAGACCATTGGCTTCATCTTCCAGCAGTACAACCTGGTCCAGAGCTTCACGGCCCTGGAGAACGTGGAGTTCGCTATGAGGATAACCGGCAAGTCCCGAGGGGAGGCCAGGAAGAGGGCGGAGGAGCTGCTGGACCTGGTGGGACTCTCTGACAGGATCAACAACCGCCCCAACCAGATGTCGGGAGGCGAGCAGCAGAGGGTGGCCATTGCCAGGGCCCTGTCCAACCGCCCCCAGATAATACTCGGCGACGAGCCCACAGGCAACCTGGACACCAAGACCGGGGACAAGATACTGGACCTGCTAAAGATACTCAACAAAGAGGAAGGCTACACGGTCATAGTGGTCACCCACGACCCTGAGGTAGGCAGGATAGCGGACAAGCTGGTCAAGCTCAGGGACGGGGTGATAGTCAGTGGAGGAGAATAGCATTTAAATAACGAAGCCCATTCTATCAAATAGTGATGTGATTTTCATGGAGGGAAGGATAAATGCTCTGTTCTTGGCGGTTGTGGTGGTTGTTATAGTCATAACATCATCGCAGGCGGCCTCTGCCACTGCCAGCAGCACCATACTTGACGTGGTCTTGTCAGACCAGAGCCCCTACCCTGTCAGTCCAGGCGGCACAGTGACCATTGAGGTCCAGTTCCAGAACACGGGCTTCATACAGGCCTCTGACATAGTCACGGAGATAATCGCTGAGGATCCGTTTAACCTGCTCCCGGGCGAGGAGCAGATTCAGACCCTGGCCACTATTCCCGGCAGGGGTTCCCGCTCTTTGACCTACAGACTGTCCGTAGACAGCGAGGCGCCCACCAGCACGTATCCGGTGAAGTTCAGGATATACGAGGGCTCGGACGCGACAGGCTACGAGGAAGAGAGCATTGACATCAACGTGCTGGGCGAGGCCAACCTCATACTGGACGACCTTGACACCATACCCCAGACTCTCGAGCCCGGAGCCATAGCAGACGCTGTGATAAAGATAAAGAACATAGGCACAGGTGCTGCCAAGGACCTTGAGCTCACCCTTAACTCCAGCCATGACGAGATAAAGCCCATACTTGCGAAGGGGAGGGTATACGTCGGGGATATCGGACCCGGAGAGACCATGACTGCTGCTCTGGGTATGAGCATAGGATCCGGTGCTGAAGAGAAGACATACATAGTGACAATCGGCGCGGAGTACAGGGACGAGAGCAACTCCGACGCCAGCACGGCGTTTTCCGTGGGTTTTCCTGTGGAAGGTACTATCAACCTTGACATAATCAAGAAGGAAGCCAATTACGAGCGGAATACCCTCAGGATAGAGGTTGCGAACAAAGGAACAACCGAGGCCAAGTCACTTGAAGCCAGGCTCGTCATAGACAATGAGACCGTAGGTATTGACTACATAAGCTCGCTGAAGGCCAACAAGAAGACCACCTTTGAGTTCCCTCTCGCCCTGGTAGGCAGCGGTCAGCTTGTCATGGACTTCATAGGTCCCGGGATAGAGAAAAACCAGGTGACCAAGGATGTGGTTCTCAGCTACGAGCAGCCCAGCAGCACCGACGGCACGGGCATCATAGTGGTGCTGATAGTACTTGTCATAGTCGTTTACCTGCTCTACAGGAAGTTCTTGAGGAAAGGCCATCACCACAAGAAGGAATGAGGCCTTGCCTCTCCCATTTATATACCGGTGCCAATCAATGATATCGGGGGCATGATATGAAAGTTACATTCTGCATAATAGCGGCGACGTTCATAGCTTTCGCGCTGCAGATAGCTATACCCGGTTTCACGGAGCTTTTCGCCCTGACACCCGCGCTGGCCGTGAGCGGTTCCTACTGGCAGTTCTTCACATACATGTTCATGCATGGTGGTTTCAGCCACATATTCATCAACATGTTCATCCTGGCCATATTCGGCCTCCAGTTTGAGGAAGCCATAGGGAAAAAGAGGTTCCTGATTCTTTATCTGGCCTCCGGTGTGTTCTCGTCCCTGTTCTACCTGGTCCTGACAGGCGAATCAATAATACCCATGCTCGGAGCCTCCGGTGCAGTCTATGCGATATTAGCTGCCTTCGCATTCAAGTACCCCAACAGGATAGTCCTGATAGGCTTCTTCTTCCCACTGCCTGCCAAGTACACAGTCATACTGTTCACCGTGATAGAGTTCTTCTCGGGCTTCTTTGACCTGCAGATGGGCATCGCCAACTTCGGCCACCTGGGAGGCATCATAGCCGGAGTCTTGGTGATGTACTACTGGAGACGGAAGGACAGGAACAGGAAG